>NZ_CP127015.1:4197500-4294433 GCF_035199985.1 Nguyenibacter sp. L1 | reverse complement strand
TTCCACTCCCGGCCCTTCGAGGGCTGTACGTCCGTCGACCGGACCGTGTTCCCCCTTGCTTTCCGCCCCGACATGCCCCGGTCACCCGGCACGATGAGCGCACTATCCCACCTGCCCGACACCCGAAAAGGCGCGAGCATGGAAGCCGATCCATCGCCACAACATGAAGGAGCCGAAAGTAAGTCACGGACCGGGCGGATGGCAACGGAAAACTGCCCCGGTCGGGACGCTAAAATTGCGTGACCCGGAGGGTGGGATCAGTCTATGGTTTCAGGGGAAACCAATCGACACTTTGCACAATAAAATAAAGCCGGGCCTCGCACCGCGGCGCGCGACCCGACCTTATGATATTTTCTTTTCCGTTACTTTCCCGACGGGAAATAATACGGAGGCCGGAGAGGCCGTTACGCGGCAGCGATGGCCTTGATCCGCGCGGACAGGCGGGACAGCTTGCGCGCGACCGTGTTGGCATGCACGACGCCCTTGCCCGACGCGCGCTGCATTTCCGGCTGCGCGGCGCGCAGGGCGGCCTGGGCATCGTCCTTGTTGCCGGCCGCGATCGCCGCCTCGACCTTCTTGATGAAGGTGCGCATGCGCGAGACGCGTGCCGTGTTGCGCGCGTTGCGGCGCTCGTTCTGTCGGATGCGCTTGCGCGCGGAAGCAGTGTTCGCCATCGTTCTCAGTTCAACAAAGCAGGTTACGAGGTCCGCCCCGTGTGCGCGGACATCCGGATCAGGCAGGCGATCTAGTCCAACCGGTCATCGTCCGTCAAGACACGTCTTCATGCGCATGTGCCGCGCGCCCGCTTCCGTCGGGCGGGCGCTGGCGCATGGGACAGAAATAGCTGGACCGTCCGGCCTGCTCCAGACGGACCACGCCGCCGCAGACGGGGGCGCCGGGACAGTCCGGACAGCCGGTGCCCGCCCGGCCATAGACCCGCCATTCATGCTGGAAATAGCCCAGCGTGCCGTCCGTCTGCACATAGTCGCGCAGGGACGACCCGCCGGCGGCGATCGCATCGCGCAGCACGGCGCGGATCCCCCGCACCAGGGCCGCTTCCTCGCGCGCGGTCAGGGAACAGGCCAGGCGGGCGGGGTGGATCGCGGCGCGGTACAGGGCCTCGGAGACGTAGATGTTCCCCAGCCCCGCCACGACTCCCTGGTCCAGCAGCGCGGCCTTGATCGTGGTCCGCCGCCGCCCGATCGCCTGGTGCAGCCAGTGCTGCGAGAAATCGTTGCCCAGCGGTTCGGGCCCCAGATGCGCCAGCAGGCGATGGGTGGTCTCGGCCGATGTCGGCATCAGGTCCACCGCGCCGAAGCGCCTGGGATCGACCAAGCCGAAATGGGTGCCGTCCTCCATCGTCACGGCAAGATGCTCGTGACGGTCCTGGAAGCCGTTGGCTGCGCCCGGCGGCGTCAGCAGCACCCGGCCCGACATGCCGAGATGCAGCAGCATGGTCTGTCCGCTATCCAGCCGCAGCAGGATATATTTCGCCCGCCGCGCCAGTTCGACGATTCTGGCGCCGCGCAGGCGGGCCGCGAGGTCGGCGGGAAAGGGAAAGCGCAGGTCGGCGCGGCGCACCGCCACCTGGGCGATCCGCCTGCCGTCGAGATGCGATCGCATCCCGCGCATCACTGTTTCGACTTCAGGGAGTTCCGGCATGGGTGGATCTGAGGTTATATCCCTGATTCATGACCGACAAGACCGCTCCCTCTCCGTTCGCGGACGATGCCGCCCCCCGCGCCGCCGGGGCCGACACGACCGATTTCGGCTTCCGCAACGTGCCGACGGCCGAAAAGAAACCGCTGGTCCGCGCCGTGTTCGACAGCGTCGCGGGCCGGTACGACATCATGAACGACGTAATGTCGCTGGGCATCCACCGCGCCTGGAAGAAGATCTTCGTCACCGAACTGGGCGCGCATCCCGACCTGACCCTGCTGGACCTGGCCGGCGGCACGGGAGATATTTCCTTCGGCTGGCTGCGCGCGGGCGGCGGGCAGGCGATCCTGTCCGACATCAATGCCAGCATGCTGGGGGTCGGACGCGGCCGCGCGCTGGAACGGGGACTGATTGCGGGCCTGCGCTTCGCGGTCATGGATGCCGAGGCGATTCCCCTGCCGGACCGGTCGGTCGATCGCGTCTCGATCGCGTTCGGCCTGCGCAACTGCACGGACAAGGACGCCGTGCTGCGCGAGGCGCGGCGCGTGCTGCGCCCGGGCGGCAAGTTCATGTGCCTGGAATTCTCGCGCGTGCAGGTGGCTGCGCTGGCGCCGATCTATGACGCATGGTCGTTCCATGTGCTGCCGCGCATGGGGGCGGCGATCGCGGGGGACCGCGACAGCTATCAATATCTGGCCGAAAGCATCCGCATGTTCCCCGACCAGGAGACGCTGGCCGGCATGATGCGCGATGCGGGGCTGGAGCGCGTGTCGGTCCGCAACCTGTCGGGCGGGATCGCGGCCATTCATTCCGGCTGGCGCATCTGACGATGACGGACACGCCGCTTCCGGCGATGACGGACACGCCGCTCCCGGCGATGACCGACACGCCGCCCCCGACCGGTGGACGCACGGTCCTGCTGATCGTCTGCGGGGGGATCGCGGCCTATAAGAGCCTGGAACTGGTCCGGCTGCTGACGGCGGGCGGGGTGCGCGTGCGCACGGTGCTGACGGCGGCGGGCGCGCAGTTCATCACCCCGCTGAGCCTGCAGGCGCTGACCGGCGAGCGCGTGTTCGGCGACCTGTTCTCGCTGACCGATGAAAGCGAGATGGGGCATATCGTGCTGTCGCGCTCGGGCGACCTGCTGGTGGTCTGTCCGGCCACCGCGGACATCATGGCGCGCATGGCCGCGGGGCTGGCCGACGACCTGGCCAGCACGGTGCTGCTGGCCACCGACAAGCCGGTGATGATCGCCCCGGCGATGAATGTCCGCATGTGGGAGCATCCGGCTACGCAGGCGAACCTGGCCACGCTGCGCGCGCGGGGGGTCATGGTGGTGGGGCCGGAGATCGGGCTGATGGCCTGCAACGAGACCGGGCCGGGCCGGCTGGCCGAACCGGCGGCGATCGCCGAGGCGATCTTCGGCCATTTCGCCGCGGCCGGGCGGGTGCCCCTGCCGGCCGGCGCGCTGACCGGGCGGCATGTGCTGGTCACGGCCGGCCCGACGCATGAGCCGATCGACCCGGTGCGCTATCTGGCCAACCGGTCCTCGGGCCGGCAGGGATACGCCATCGCGGCCGCGCTGGCCGAATGCGGCGCGCGGGTCACGCTGATCAGCGGACCGGTCGACCTGCCGCCGCCGGCCGGAGTCGCCGTCACCCGCGTGGAGACCGCTGCCCAGATGCTGGCCGCCTGTGATGCCGCCCTGCCCTGCGACGCCGCGATCTGTGCCGCCGCGGTCGCCGACTGGCACGTCGCGCAGCGGTCCGAGCGCAAGATGAAGAAAGCGGCCGGCAGCCCGCCGCCGGTGCTGACCCTGCTGCCCAATCCCGACATCCTGGCGCGCCTGTCCGCGCCGGGGCCCGATCGTCCGGCCCTGGTGGTGGGGTTTGCCGCCGAGACGCACGACGTCGAACGCCATGCCGCCGCGAAGCGCGCGGCCAAGGGCTGCGACTGGGTCGTCGCCAACGACGTGCGGCCGGAAACCGGGATCATGGGCGGGACGGAGAATGAAATCGTCCTGATCACCCGCGACGGCGCCGAACGCTGGCCGCGCCTGGACAAGCAGGCCGTGGGCAGGCACCTGGCCCTGCGGATCGCCCAATATTTTTCGTCCGACCGGAGCCCCGCATGACCGCCCCCACCATTCCCGTCGCCGTCCGCCGCCTGCCCCATGCCGCCGATCTCGCGCTGCCGGCCTATGCCACCGAGGGCGCGGCCGGCATGGACCTGCTGGCCGCGATCGGCGCGCCGGTCGTGCTGGCGCCGGGGGCGCGGATGCTGGTGCCCACCGGCCTGTGCATCGCCCTGCCGCCGGGATACGAGCTGCAGATCCGTCCGCGTTCGGGCCTGGCCCTGAAGCACGGCATTACCCTGCCGAACGCGCCGGGCACGATCGACGAGGATTATCGCGGCGAGATCGGGATCATCCTGCTGAATACCGGCGAGGCGCCGCTGACGATCGAACGCGGCATGCGGATCGCGCAGGGGGTGCTGGCCCCCGTCGTGCGCGCCGGCTGGCGGGAGGTCGAGACGCTGGACGAAACCGCCCGCGCCGCCGGCGGCTTCGGCAGTACCGGCTTCGGCGGTTCCGGCCCGGGCCGTTCGGGCGCCGCCTGACCGGCCGGCCCCGGCCGCGCGGGGCGCGGCGGAAAGGGGCATGACAGGAAAGAGGTTCATGACGGCGCGTTCGCTTCCGGCCCCCTCGGCCCATCCGGCCCGGCCCAACCTGTTCGACCTGGCGGCCCTGCTGTGCATGCTGGGGCTGGCGGTGGCGCTGGCCGCCACGGGACGCCACATGCTGGCGCCGCTGTCGGCGCCGAATGCCGCCGGCATCCACCTGGAGCCGTCCTGGCTGCCGGGCTATGCGATCCGCACCGCGCTGCGCATGTTCGCGGCGCTGGCCGCGTCGCTGCTGTTTACCTTTACCTATGCGGTCTGGGCGGCGAAGAGCCGGCGCGCGGGGCTGATCCTGGTGCCGGTCCTGGACGTGCTGCAATCCGTGCCGATCCTGGGATTCCTGACCTTTACCGTCGTGTTCTTCATGGGGCTGTTCCCGGGGCGGGTGCTGGGGGCGGAACTGGCGGCGATCTTTACGATCTTCACCAGCCAGGCGTGGAACATGGCCTTCAGCATGTATCAGTCGCTGCGGACCGTTCCCCCGGACCTGGAGGAGGTCGCGCGCAGCTTCAACCTGACCGCGTGGCAGAAATTCTGGCGGCTGGAGGTTCCGTTCGCGGTGCCGGGCCTGGTGTGGAACGCGATGATTTCCATGTCCGGCGGCTGGTTCATGGTCGTCTATTCCGAGACGATCACGGTGGGGAACACCAATGTGCTGCTGCCCGGCATCGGGTCCTATGTCGGCACGGCGATCGCGCAGCGCGACCTGTGGGCGATCTTCTACGCCATCGTGACCATGCTGGTGGTGATCCTGGCCTACGACCAGTTGGTCTTCCGCCCGCTGGTCGCCTGGTCGGCGCGTTTCGCGACCATCGCGTCGCCGTCTTCGTCCGATCCGTGGATGCTGGTGCTGCTGCGCCGCACCGCCCTGCTGCGCCGGGTCACGGATGCGATCGGCGACGGGCTGACCGCGATCGGCGGGCTGAAACTGGGCCGGCGCCCGTCCGATGCGCGGCCCGCGCCGCGCATTCCCGACCGGGTCCATGACGCGCTATGGATCGCCCTGCTGTCCGTGCTGTCGGCCCTGGCGGTGTGGCAGGTCTGGTCCTATGCCAGGGCGACCTTCAGCGCGGCCGACCTGATGCATGTCGTCGCGCTGGGCACGCTGACCCTGGCACGGGTGCTGGCCATGGTCCTGCTGGCATCGCTGATCTGGGTGCCGGTGGGGATCTGGCTGGGACTGGACCCGGTACGTGCCCGGCGCACCCAGTTCGTGGCGCAGTTCATGGCGGCCTTTCCGGCCAATCTGTTCTTTCCGGTCTTCGTCCTGCTGATCGTCCATTTCCATGCCAGCAGCGACGTGTGGCTGACGCCGCTGATGGTCCTGGGCACGCAATGGTATATCCTGTTCAACGTCGTGGCCGGCGCCGCGTCCTATCCGGCCGACCTGCTGGAGGTCGCGCGCAGCCTGCAGGTCGGCGGGCGTCTGTGGTGGCTGCGGGTCATCCTGCCGGGGATCGTGCCCCATTACATCACCGGGGCGATCACGGCGTCGGGCGGGGCATGGAACGCCGCGATCGCGGCCGAGGTCGCCAGTTGGGGCGACGTCAGGCTGAGCGCCCATGGGCTGGGCGCCTATATCGCCCACGCCACCGCGGCCGGCAACACCGCCCAGGTCGGGCTGGGCATGACGGTCATGGCGGCGTTCGTCCTGCTGTTCAACCGCGCGGTGTGGCGTCCCCTCGCCGACTATGCGCGCCGTCACTTCACTTTCAGTTGAGCCCGCGCCCATGACCACGCCCCCGTCCAGTCCGACCGCAGGCTCCGCCGCGCCCCCATCCGCGGCACCCCCGTCCACGGCAGCTTCGCCCGCCCCGGCGCGCGAGGAACTGGTCCGCATCACCGACTGCCGCCAGGCCTATCACAAAGGTGCCGCCGCCGACCTGGTGGTGCTGGACGACGTGAACCTGACCCTGCGGTCGGGCGAGATCGTCGGGTTGCTGGGACGGTCCGGGTCGGGCAAGTCGACGCTGCTGCGCATCATCGCCGGGCTGCTGCCGCCCAGCGCCGGCCAGGTGCTGTGGAAGGGCCGGCCGGTCGTCGGCCCGGTGCCGGGG
Source organism: Nguyenibacter sp. L1 (assembly GCF_035199985.1). Lineage (GTDB taxonomy): Bacteria > Pseudomonadota > Alphaproteobacteria > Acetobacterales > Acetobacteraceae > Gluconacetobacter > Gluconacetobacter vanlangensis. Next base: position 4,288,038 of record NZ_CP127015.1, on the reverse strand, counting down.
ATCGCCATGGTCTTCCAGTCCTTCGCGCTGTTTCCCTGGCTGACGGTGCAGAAGAATGTCGAACTGGGACTGGAGGCCAAGGGCGTTCCGCCGGTCGAGCGCGACCGGCTGGGGGAAGCAGCGATCGACCTGATCGGGCTGAGCGGCTATGAAAACGCCTATCCCAAGGAATTGTCGGGCGGCATGCGCCAGCGCGTGGGGCTGGCGCGCGCGCTGGTGGTGCAACCCGACCTGCTGCTGATGGACGAGCCGTTCTCGGCGCTGGACGTGCTGACGGCGGAAAATCTGCGCACCGACCTGATCGAGCTGTGGGCCGAGGGCAAGCTGCCGGTCAAGTCGCTGATGCTGGTCACCCACAGCATCGAGGAAGCGGTGCTGATGTGCGACCGCATCCTGGTCTTTTCGTCCAATCCCGGCCGGGTCGCGCATGAGGTGAGCATACCCTTTGCGCATCCGCGCAACCGCGAAGATCCTGCCTTTCGCCAGGTGGTCGACCGGATCTATGCCCTGATGACGCGCCGCGCGCCCATCGTGTCCGAGGTCGAATTGCGGGCCAGCGAGGAGCCGCAGCCCGCCGCGCCGGTCCAGGTCGCGCTGCCGTCCCTGCCGATGAACGCGATGGTCGGCATGATGGAGACGCTGGCGGCCGATCCGCTGAACGGGCGCGCCGACCTGCCGCTTCTGGCGTCGCGCCTGCAACTGGAGCTGGACGACCTGTTTCCCCTGGGCGAATCCCTGCAATTGCTTGAATTCGCGGAACTGGAGGACGGCGACATCCTGCTGACGTCCGAGGGCGCGCGCTTCGTCCAGAGCACGCATGACGAGCGGCGGCAGATCCTGTGGCACAGCCTGCTGCATAACGTGCCCATGGTACGCACCATCCGCGCCGTGCTGGACGAGCGGCCGAACCACCGGGCCAGCGCCGAGCGCTTCCGCGGCGAGTTGGAAGACAGCATGTCGCCCGACTACGCCAAGCAGACCCTGCAGACGCTGATCGGCTGGGGACGCTATGCGGAATTGTTCGATTATGACGAGGAAGCGGACCAGTTGTTCCTGGATGACGAGATCGCGTGAAACGTCACCCCGGACGGCGCCGGGGATGACGTGAATCCGCCTCCGGCGCCTACCCCGGTCAGCCCTGCGCCCGCGCCAGGCGGGACATGTAGGTCCGGCGCAGCTTCGCCACCTTGGGCGCGATCACCGCGGCGCAATAGCCCCGTTCCGGGTGCTTGGCGAAATAATCGTGATGATAGGATTCGGCCTCGTAGAACCGGTCCAGGGGCTGGATGTCGGTCACGATCGGATCGGGCCACAGCCGTTCCGCCGCGACCTGGTCGCGCACCGCGCGGGCGGTCCGCGCCTGTTCGGACGTGGCGGTGAAGATCACCGAGCGATATTGCGGGCCTATGTCCGCCCCCTGGCGGTCCGGGGTCGTGGGATCGTGGATCGTGAAGAAGATCCGCAGCAGGTCGGCATAGGACAGGATCGCGGGGTCGAATGCGACGCGCACGACCTCGGCATGGCCGGTGCGGCCGCTGCAGACCTGTTCATAGGTCGGGTCGGCCAGGGTGCCCCCCGCATAGCCCGGAACCACGCCGAGGATGCCCCGGAGTTCCTTCAGCATCGCCTCGGTGCACCAGAAGCACCCGCCGCCCAGATAGGCGACGTCCTGGCCGGGCGGCATGCGCGTCGCTTCATCCATCGTTCCAGCTCCTTCCCGCGCCGCGGACGGGCGCGCCTTGTCTACAAGATGTGAGGGCCGCCACCGGATTGAAAGAGACGTCATGGTGACGAGCCCGCGACAGCTTCGCGACGCGACCGGGTCAGGCCAGGCGCGCCAGGGCGGCGGCCAGGCGGTCGCGTTCGCCCTGCCATTGGGCCAGGCGGTCGCGATTTTCCTCGACGATCTCGGGCTTGGCACGGGCGATGAAATCGGCATTGCTCAGCTTGCGCTCGACCTTCGCGATCTCGTCTTCCATCTTGCTGCGCTCCTTCTCCAGGCGCTGGCGTTCCTGCGTCAGGTCGATGACGCCGGCCAGCGGCATGACCAGCGTCGCCTCATCGACCACGAGCTGAGCTGCCCCCTGGGGCATGTCGCCGTCCAGGACCGCGACGTCGGATACGCGGGCCATGCGGCCGATCGCCTCGGCCCAGCGGGTCGCGCGGGCCACCGTCTCGGGCCGTGCGTCGCGCAGCAGCACGGGGGCGAGGCGCGACGGGGGCACGTTCATTTCGGCCCGCACGGTGCGGATGGCCGAGATGAAGCGGATCAGCCAGTCCATTTCGGCCGCGGCATCGGCCCCGCCGGCGGGCCGCGCGGCATCGGGCCAGGCGGCGGTCATCAGGCTGCCGGTCGGGCCGAACCCGAAATGCGCCCATAGATCGTCGGTGACGAAGGGCATGACCGGCTGCAGAAGCCGCAGGACGAGCCCCAGCACATGCGCCGTCACGGCGCGGATTTCCGCAGCCTGGGCCGCATCGTCGCCGGTGAAGACCGGCTTGGCGAATTCCAGGAACCAGTCGCAGAAGCAGTTCCAGACGAAGCGGTAGCAGGACGCCGCATATTCGTCGAAGCGGAAGGATTCCAGCGCGGCGTCGGCGTCGGCCACCGCGCGGGCGGCCTCGTCCAGGATCCAGCGTCCCAGCGGCGAGGCGACGCTTTCGGGACGAAAGCCGGCGACCGGGGCTACGCCGTTCATTTCGCAGAAACGCGCGGCATTCCAGATCTTGGTGACGAAGGAACGATGTTCCTCGATCCGTTTCTGCCCCAGCTTCACGTCCCGCCCCAGGCCCGTGAGGGCGCAGACGGTAAAGCGCATGGCATCGGCGCCGTACTGCTCGATCATTTCGAGCGGGTCGATGCCGTTGCCCTTGCTCTTGGACATTTTCTGGCCGCGCTCGTCACGGACCAGGCCGTGGATGAAGACGGTGCGGAACGGCACGTCCTTCATGAAATGCAGGCCCATCATCATCATCCGGGCCACCCAGAAGAAGATGATGTCGAAGCCGGTCACCAGCACGTCGGTCGGATAGTAGCGCGCCAGGTCCGCCGTTTCGTCGGGCCAGCCGAGGGTCGAGAAGGGCCACAGCGCCGAGGAGAACCAAGTATCCAGCACGTCCTCGTCCCGCGCCAGGGCTTCGGTGCGTCCGTAATGGGCCAGCGCCTGGGCCTGGGCCTCATCCTCGTCCTGCGCGACGAAGACATGGCCGTCGGGGCCGTACCAGGCGGGAATGCGATGGCCCCACCAGAGCTGGCGGCTGATGCACCAGGGCTGGATACCGCGCATCCAGGCGAAGAACGTGTTTTCCCATTGCTGGGGCACGAAGCGGACCTGCCCGGTTTCGACCGCCGCGATCGCGGGCCCGGCCAGGGCAGCGGCGTCGCAATACCATTGGGTGGTCAGGCGCGGTTCGACCACGGCGCCGCTGCGTTCGGCGTGCGGCACCTGGTTGCGGTGCGGCTCGATCTTCTCCAGCCAGCCCAGCCGGTCCAGTTCGGCGACGATCGCCTTGCGGGCCTCGTCGCGCTGCAGCCCCTCCAGCCCGCGCACGAAGGCCGGGTCGGCCAGTCCGTCCTCGGTCCGCAGATCGTCGGAAATTTCGGCCAGGGTGACGCGCGCATCCTCGTCCAGGACACTGGGCATCGCCAGACCGTGCCGGCGTCCGACCTCGAAATCATTGAAATCGTGCGCGGGCGTGATCTTGACCGCGCCGCTGCCTTTCTCGGGATCGGAATGGGGGTCGGCGACGATGGGGATGCGCCGCCCTGTCAGCGGCAGGATCACCGACCGGCCGACCAGGTCGCCGTAGCGCGAATCGTCGGGATGAACCGCGACCGCCATGTCGCCCAGCATGGTCTCGGGCCGGGTGGTGGCCACGGTGATGCTGCGCCCTTCAAGCCCCTCGACGGGATAGCGGATATACCACAGGCTGCCCTGGACCTCGCGGTTATCGACCTCGAGGTCGGAAATCGCGGAACGGAACGCCGGGTCCCAGTTCACCAGGCGCCGGTCGCGATAGATCAGCCCCTGGCGGTAGAGGGTCACGAAGACCTCGCGCACCGCGCGCGACAGGCCCTCATCCATCGTGAAACGCTCGCGCGGCCAGTCCAGCGAGGCGCCGAGGCGGCGCAACTGGGTGGTGATTGTGCCGCCCGATTCGGCCTTCCACTGCCAGACGCGCTGCTCGAACGCCTCACGCCCCAGGGCCTGGCGGGTGGTGCCTTCCTGCTGCAGGGCGCGTTCGACCACCATCTGGGTCGCGATGCCGGCATGGTCCGTGCCGGGCTGCCACAGCGCGTCGCGCCCCTGCATGCGCCGCCAGCGGATCAGCGTGTCCTGCAACGTCATGGTCAGCGCGTGGCCCATATGCAGCGTGCCGGTAACGTTGGGCGGCGGGATCATGATCGCATAAGGCTGCGCGTTGCTGTCCGGCGCGGCGGCGAAGGCGCCGTTGCGTTCCCATTCGGCATAAAGGGCGGGTTCGATCTCGCCGGGCGAGAAAGACTTGTTCAGCATCGCAAAAGCCAGACCTGACATATGGACAAGAAACGGGCGGAGCTAGAGCCATATCCATTCACACTGGTTCACGGATATAGCTCTAGCTCATTATTTTAACGAGCATCTTTATCCGACCGGATGGGTCCATCCGGTCGTATGACGCTCTAGTGTCCCGATTCCGAAATTCGCAAGCGAATTTCAGAATCGAAAGGACACTAGAATCAATATTTTAGTGGCCTGCTGGTCCGAGAAATTCTCATAAGAATTTCTCGGGCAGGACACTAGAGATAGGCGGCCCAAAAAAGCACGGCGGACCGGGCCCGGTCCGCCGCTTATACCCAAATTCGGCCTGAATGGAACGCCGCGGTCAGAAGGCGAAGGCCGGCGCGGGCTCGAGTTCCGGCAGCATCGGCAGGGCGACGTCGAAGACCGGGCGCACCGCGAGGCCCTGCGGCGTGCGCTCGGCAACGCAGGCGGTGGCGACCCCGTCCGCCGGCGAAAGGACGCAGACGATCCGCCCGCCTTCGGCCAGTTGGCCGGCCAGCGCCGGCGGGATCTCGCGCACCGCGCCGTCGATCAGGATCAGATCGAACGGGGCGTCCGCGCTGTCGCCTTCGGCCAGTGCCCCCCCGCGCCAGACAATCTCCGGGGCCTCGGTTGCGCAGAACGCCTTGCCGATCGCGCCGAGGGCCGTATTCGATTCGAGGGCCACCACCCGCAGCCCCAGGCGCGCCAGCAGGGCGGCGGCGTAGCCGGTGCCGGCGGCCACCACCAGCGCGCGCCGGCCGGATTCGGGCTGTGCGATCTGGACCATGCGCCCGATGATGCGCGGCTCGGTCAGCACGCGGCCATTGCCGAGATCCAGGCTCTGATCGGCATAGGCGAAAGGTTTCAGGGCCGGGGGCACGCAGCGTTCGCGCGGCAGGGCGCGCATCGCGGCGATGACCCGGGGATCGTTGATCTGCACCGGGCGGATCTGCGCATCCACCATCCGCTGCCGCGCGGCATCATAATCGAGTGCGGTGGCTCCAAGCGCGGACTGGTTCATGATGCTCCCTTCACAAAGAGTTCCCGGCCACACAATTTTATGTCCGCCTGATTCATGTCGTCTTGTTTTATGTCCTTGGGGCCGAACTGCCTAGCATGCCCTGCGCACACAACGACTTGACCGCGCGGGTCAGAGAGTGGATATAGCCAACGCGCCCGGTCGGGTCCGGTGGCAGAATGGTGATGCAGCGGACTGCAAATCCGCGAATGTGGGTTCGATTCCCGCCCGGACCTCCAGACATGACCCGCCGGCGCCTCAATCTTTCTTTTCGTGGCTTTCTTTTCGCGGCGTTCTTTTCGTGATTCCGATCGGAAGCGGCACCGGACGCGCGCATGTCCAGTGCCGCCGATATTCGCGAAAACGTGAATGCAACCGGCAATCGTCCGGCCCGGCCGATGGGCCGGGACGAACGCCCCGAAATCCGCCCGAAAGTCCGTTTATCAGGTGTTTATCAGGTGAAGCGTTCGGCGAACGCCGCGGCGGCGCCGAACAGGCCGGGCTGAGGGTGGGTGATCAGCCGGACGGGCATGTCGGACATCATGGCCTCGAACCGTCCCTTGGCGACGAATCGCTCGGCGAATCCGGAGCGGGGCAGATGGTCCGCCAGGCGCAGGCCAAGCCCGCCCGCGATCACCACGCTGTGCCCGCCCTGGGCCAGCGCCAGGTCGCCGGCGACGGCGCCCAGCGCCAGGCAGAATCGCTCCAGCGCCGCCGAGGCCATGTGGTCGCGCCCCTCCAGCGCCAGGGTCCATAACTCCTTGTCGTCGCGCGTGCGGGCGGGCTGGCCCTCCATCTCGGCGATCGCCTCATAGAGATTGACCAGGCCCGGTCCCGAGACGATGCGCTCGGTCGACACGCGGCGATAGCGCAGGCGCAGCCGCTGCAGGATCTTGTCCTCGACCACATCCAGCGGCGCGAAATCGACATGGCCGCCTTCGGTCTCGCAGACGATGTAGCGGCCGCCGCGCCGCACGACATAGGCAGAACCCAGCCCGGTGCCCGGACCGACGATGGTGGTCACGCCCGCATCGGATACCGGCCGGTCCGGACCGCACAGATGCCGCAGATAGGAGGGATCGACCTGCGCCACGGCGTGGCCCACCGCGCCGAAATCATTGACCAGGACATGTTCGTCCACGCCCAGCTTGGCACCAAGCTGCGCCGGCTGGATGATCCACGGATTATTCGTCAGCTTGAGCGTCTCGCCCTGCACCGGGCAGGCGACGGCGATCCCCGCGGCGCGCGGCAGGGGACGCCCGATCTGGCGGGCGAAGGCCTCCCACGCCAGTTGCAGGCTGGCATGTTCGGCGCATTTCAGGGTCGTGGCGTTTCCCAGGTCGGTCACCCGGCCCTCGTCCACAGTGGCTATGGCAAAGCGCGCATGCGTGCCGCCGATATCGACCGCTACGATCTCTTTCATGTCGTCTCCGACTCCCTGGATCCTTTATTACCCGGCCCGGGACCGAGGTGCCCCACTCTGCCGGGGCACTTTTTTGTGATCCGTCGTAAAGTGATTTCCCGTTCCCGGGGAGCCGTCAAGTCTCGATTCGCGTCGCGCGCGTCATGCCGCCGGGCGGGGGGCCTGATCGGCCTTCAGGCGCCGCAGGATCGCCGACCGCACCGGGGCGGGAAGGAGCTGGTCCAGCAGGCGCAAGCCGGCGAACAGGCGAGGGAAGATCAGATGCGCGCGGTCTTCCTCGACCGCGCGGGCGATCAGGCGGGCGGCCTGGGGCGCGCTTTGCAGGAAGGGCTTGGCGCTGGCGACGCGGCGGCTCATCGGCGTGTCGACGAAGCCGGGGGAAATCAGGGTCACGCCCACGCCATGGTCGCCGATGCCGTTGCGCAGCGCCTCGGCAAAGCGGGTCAGTCCGGCCTTGGACCCGGAATAGCCGGCGGCGAACGGCAGGGCGTGGAACGCCGCGACCGATCCCACCAGCACGATGTGTCCGCGCCGCCGCGCCACCATGCGTTCGGCCGCCGCCGTCGCCAGCGCGGCCGGGGTGGCATAATTCACCAGGCCGAGTTCCAGCACGGTTTCCGCCCGCTCGGTCTTGTCGGCGGATGGGCGCATGTCGCCCAGGCCGGCGGCCAGGACCAGCAGGTCGACCGGATTTGCCGAATCGTCCTGGCGGAATGCCGCAAGCGCCCCCTGCCCGTCGGACAGGTCCAGCACGCGCGTGATCACCGTGGCGCCGGCCGCGCGGCAATCGCGCGCCACCTGTTCCAGCCGCCCCGCGTCGCGCCCCCACAGGATGAGCGTCCGCCCGGCGCGCGCATAGAACCGGGCGGTTTCCGCGCCGATTCCGCTGGATGCCCCGGTCATCAGGATCGTCGCGGGATCGAACCGTATTTCGCCGCCTGGGCGCCTCCTGGCCATCGGGCCCCTTTCTTTCAAGGCCGGTTCCGTGTCATCACCACGGGGCCGGCGGCGCTGGTCGGCGCCTGATTTCATTCGCCCTTTTGCGGCATCGTACGGACCGGTCATGAACCAAGCGGATCAACTTGTCATCATCCCCGTCGCCGGCCGCCGTCAGATGTCACTGTTCCTTCAACTGCCGCGCCGGCTTTATGCCGGCCTGCCGGGCTATGTCCCGCCGCTGGACATGGAGCAGAAGGATCTGCTGCATCCTGCCAAAAGCGGGTTCTTCGGGCATGGCCGGGCCCAGTATTTCCTGGCCATGCGCGCGGGACGCCCGGTCGGCCGGATTTCGGCCCATGTCGATGATCTGGCCATCGAGACGCTGGGCGAAAAAATTGGCTTTTTCGGGGCGTTGGACGCGATCGACGATCTCGCGGTCGTCTCGGCCCTGCTGGATGCGGCCTGCGCGTGGCTGCGCGCGCAGGGCATGCCCCTGGCCCGCGGGCCCATGACCCTGAATTCGAACGGCGAACTGGGCATGATGGTGGACGGGCAGCATGCCCCGCCGATGATCGCCATGCCCTGGCATCCGCACTGGCTGCCCGCGATGATCGAAGCTTGCGGCTTTGCCAAGGCGATGGATTTCCTGGCCTATCAGATGGAGATCGGCCCGGCCGCCGAGCAGGCGCACCTGGTACCCGCCAGTCTGCGGCTGGGCGAGGGCAAGCTGGGCGACGTGACGACGCGCGGCATGCGCCGTCGGCAGATCGCCGAGGATGGCGAGATCCTGCGTCGGCTTTATAACGAAGCCTGGCGGAACAACTGGGGCTTCGTGCCGCTGACCGCCGACGAGATGCGCGGCATGATCGCGCAGATGAAGCCGATCCTGAAGTCCGAGCACCTTGTACTGATCGAACATAAGGGCGAGCCGGCGGCCGTCGCGCTGGTGGTGCCCAACCTGTACGACGTGGCGGGCGATCTGGGTGGCGCGCCCTCGCCGCTGGGCTGGATCAAGCTGGGCGGGCGGCTGCTGCGGCACCGCTTTCATTCCGCCCGCGTCATTCTGCTGGGCGTCAGCTCCAAGGTCGAGGGCACGGCGCTGGGTGCCATGTTGCCGGCGCTGGCGATCACCGAGCTGATGCGGCGCGGCCGGTCCCTGCCCTATCGCATGGTCGAGATGGGCTGGATCCTGGAGACCAACATGCCGGTACGCCGCCTGATCGAACGGCTGGCGCCCGAACCGTGCAAGCGCTACCGGGTGTATGACCGCAGCCTGACCGACTGAGGAGGTGGAAGGGGGACGATTGCCCCGTCCGGGTACGGGGGCAGCAGCCCCGCGCACCACGCCGCGATTGGAGGGCCGCGACTGAAAATCGTCCGGCCATGCCGGCCCCATGGCAGGGGCCGGACGGATAATCAGAAAGCGGTCGAAACGGTGCCCGTCATGCTGAAGCGGGGTTCGACCATGAAGGAATTGCCGTAGCCCAGAGTGGGAGGCATGCTGCCGCTATAGACATAGTGGCTGTTCAGGTCGCTGCCGCGATAGACCACGCCCAGGGCGCCGGTGCGGACGATCGATCCGGTCAGATTCGTGAAATTCAGGCGGAAGGTCGGCGATTTCGCGAACAGGAACGCCGGGAAGTGATAGCCCAGAGACAGCGTGTCCGTCACATAGCCCGGCATGCGCTGGTCGCCGGCGATGCTGACCGATTGCGGGCCGCTGTAATGTAGGCTGCCGTTGGCAAAGAAGCCCTTGTGGGTATAAGTCAGGCCGAAATTCGCCATCACGTGCGGCGCCATCACCGCCTGCGTGCCCTTCGAATGGATCAGCGTATTGGTATACGGGTCCATCACGTTGCTGTCCTGCGTCGCGTGCAGATACTCGAAGGACGCATAGGGGCTGAAACCGTGGATGGAGCGGCCGGACACCATGACGTCGAAACCGCGCATCGTCTGGTTCCCGATCGACATGGGCGAAAAGCTGTTCATGCCCACATACTGGTCCACGATGCGGTTCGTGACGTTGTAGTTGAACAGCGCCAGGTCGGCGATGATGTATTTGTCGTGATAGCGGTATCCCAGTTCTTCCTTGATGGAATACTGATTCTTCAGGAAGTTGGGGCCGGACGGCAGCCAGCCCATATCCACCGCGCTGGGCTGGCGGTAATCGCCCTCGGCGTTGACGTAGATCTGGTGATGCTCGTTGAACGTGTAGCCGATCGACAGTTGCGGCAGCGGCTCGGTCCGATTGTTGCTGCAATGCTGGAAATTGTCGCTGTCGTCGCAGACCGAGCCCTTCACCTTGCTGCCGTCGATGTTGGCAAAGCTGGCGGTCCAGCTATTGATCATGGCGAACTTGAAGCCCGCGTGAATCACCAGCCGGTCTTGCAGATATTTCGCGGTATCCTGGATGAACAGCGAATGGATCTCATACCCCGCGTTCTGGCCGAACGTGAAGGCACCGGTCTTGTACAGATACCACGGGCTGGGCGGCGTGCCGTCCGCCCTGGTGTTGCCGCCGGGATAGGATTGGTTCGTATAATTGTTCTCGTACCAGTAGCCGAGCGACAATACGTTGTGCGGGTCGATCTGGTAGCTCAGCTTGGCGACGGCGCCCACCTGCCGGGTGTCGTTCTGCAGGAAGAAGCTGGTCTGGTTCGGGCCGCTGTAGGGCGTGCCGTCGTCGTTGGAGATGGGGTTGGCGGGTGCGGCATCCCAGCCCTGGCCAAAGCTGAAATAGGGTTGCAGGTCGAAGCTGAGGCGCGCGGGCAGGACAAGATGCAGCGGCGCGGTCAGGAAGACCTGGTTCCAGTGGTCCTTGCTGTTCTGCCAGTAATTGTCGTTCCTGGGATCGTCCGAACGCCCCCAGCCCTGGCCGGTGTGCTTGTACCGGTAGAATTCCTGCGCGGTCGGGTAGTTGTCGATGGTGAAGTTCTCGTTGTTCCACGACAGGAACACCTTGGCGGTCGAACCGTTCTGCCAGTCCTTCTGGATACCGAAATCCAGGTGGCGGCGTTCGTTGATGCCCGATCCCATCCACGACCGGCTGTGGGTGTTGGAGAACGAGAGGTAGCTGCGCACGCCGCTATTGCCGATCTCGCCCGATTCCAGGCGCAGGAACTCCCGCGACAGATTGTTGGTGCCGTAGGAGAAATCCATCAGCCCGCCGAACTGGTGCGCCGCCGTGTGGCTGCGCTCGTCCATCACGCCGGCGGCGGCGGACATGACGGGCAGGTCGGTCCCCGAACTGCCGGGGGTGACGTTGACTTCTTCCAGGTTCTCGGAATCGATGTCCTCGGCCATGTATTTGGCCGCCGCCGCTGGGGCGCCGTCGACCATCAGCCCCATGTCCAGATCGGTCAGGCCGCGCACCTGGATCATGCCGCCCTGCATGCCGGCGGTGTCGGGGGTCGAAACGCTGAGGCTGGGCAAATTCTTGATCAGATCCAACGCCGTGCTGGTCGGCGCGCGCATGTCGATATATTCCTTCGCGACGGTCTGCACGGTGTGCGGTGCCGTCTCCAGCCGCATCATGCCGCCGCCGCCGTTCAGCGCCTGCCGGGACGAGGTGACCGAGATGTCTTCCGTCGCGGCGCGCGAGGCAGCGGCGGGGACCTGTGGCGCAGCGGTCGGGGTCGTGCCGGTTGCGGTCCGGCGGGTGGTCGAGGCATGACGGTCTTGCTGGCCGGTTGCGGCGTGCGCGCCCTGGTGGGGCGCCGTAGCCATACAGAACATGCCGGCCAGGCAGGTCATGGCCTGCAACCGGCCCCGCAGTCCCGGCATGCGGGAGAGATACGTCATTCCTCGATCCTTTTCATTTCGTCCTTCGCGCGTCCGGTTCGCGCCATGCATGATCCCGAAACGGGGGAGCCTGATAGACCTTTTTACTGCGAAAGACGAATGATCGCCTCCCGGACCGGTTTGTGGCCGAAATTATGGAGGCGCGGCCGTTACCTCAAGGATAAAAGAAACATCAATCCGTTGCCGTTTTGAGCACGCCCGCCGGCCGCCATTCGGCCGCCAGCCTGCATGCGCCATCAGCGGGGCCATTGAGGCAGTCTCTTACAAATGGCTCCATCCCGTGCGGGCGAATGCCATGGTCTCGCCTGACGGGCCCTGGACCGTGACGCCGGAGATGGTCCGGTCGAACCGGCCGATCCGGGTCACGGCCACGCCGCGCGCGGCGGCGGCCCGGCGCAATGCGTCGTCGTGCGCCGGCGGGACGGCCAGCAGCAATTGGTAGTCGTCGCCGCCCGTCAGGCAGGTGGCCAGCCAGTCCGGCCCCGCCTGGCGGGCGGCGTCCGACAGGGGCACGGATGCGGCGTCGATCCGGGCGCCGACACCGCTTTCGCGCGCCAGATGGCCCAGATCCTGCACCAGCCCGTCCGAGACATCCATCGCCGCCCGGGCGATGCCGCCCAACCCCAGCCCCAGGCGGGGTTCGGGCAGGCGGTAGCGGTGGACCAGGAAACCGCTGGGGTCGGCCAGTTCGCCGCGCAGCGCCCGCAAGCCAAGCGCGCCATCGCCGATCGTGCCCGTGACCCAGATTCCATCGCCGTCGCGCGCGCCGTTGCGGCGCAGCGCCCCGCCCGGCGCCACATGGCCCAGGATGGTCAGCGACAGGACCAGGGGGCCGGACGTCGCCGTGGTGTCGCCGCCGAGCAGGCTGAGCCCGTACAGCGCCTGGTCGGCATGCAGCCCTTCGGCGAAGGCGGCGAACCAGGCCTCGTCCCGTGCCGGAGGCTTGGTGACCGACAGCAGATAGCCCAGGGGAGCCGCATCCATTGCCGCCAGGTCGGACAGGTTGCAGCGCAGCAGCTTACGCCCCACCGTATCGGCCGGGTCGTCCGGCAGGAAATGCACGCCCTCGACCATCGTATCGACCGCGACGACCAGTTCGCGTCCTGCCGGCGCGCGCAGCAACGCCGCGTCGTCGGTCAGGCCCAGCGCCCCCTCGCCCGCCAGGGCACGGAAATGCCGCCTGATGAACCCGAATTCGGGCGGCAACGCGTCGGGGGTTGGAGGATCGGATGGATGGTTGGGCATTGGGGAGCGCCGCCCGGTCAGGCCTCTTCGGCTTCCGGCGCGTTGTCGGCGGGCGTGCTGGCGGCAGGCGCGGCAGTGCGCAGGCGGCGGGCCAGCGCGTCGAGCACGCCGTTGACCATCTTCGGCTCGTCTCCCGAGAAGAACCCATGGGCGATGTCGAGATATTCGTTGATCACGACGCGGGTCGGCACGCCCTCGACCACCGCCAGTTCGGCGCCGGCGGCCCGCAGCAGCGCGCGTAGCACCGGGTCGAGCCGCGCGAACGGCCAGGATGACGGCAGCACGTCGACGATCAGCGCATCGACCTGCTCGCGCCGGGCGACGGCCGAGCGGGCGACCTGCTCGAACAATTTCGCATCGGCCTCGGGCACCGTACCGTCTTCATAATCCTCCGCCTGATCGCCGGGCACGCGTCCCAGCCGATGGCGCAGGAACTGCGCGATCACCGTCTCGGGCGCGTCGTCGGCCTGCTCGATCTGGAACAGCGCCTGCACGACCGCCACGCGCGACGCGGTGCGCGACCGGGGCTTGTGGCGTGTGCCGTCTTCGTCCTGTACGCCGTTCATGGGCCTGTCTCCTGCTGCCGCTGATCCGTGAAAGGCGGCTTCATCGCCTCTTTATGCCGTCAGGTCCATAGCCCGAGGCGACCGCCGCGCCGGAATCGGCGGCCGGGACCCTGATCGCGGCCGGCCGGTCCTCGCCCGGGCCGACCGGGATCGATTCCAGGATCGCCGCGAAATCCTTGGTTTCACGGAAATCCCAATGCACGCTGGCAAAGCGGATATAGGCAACGATATCGACCTCGCGCAGCGTGTCCATCACCAGCTTGCCGATGTCGCGCGATGCGATGTCCGTCTCGCCCGATGCCTCCAACTGGCGCACCAGGCCGTTGACGATGCGGTCGATCCGGTCTTCGTCCACCGGGCGCTTGCGCAGGGCCACGCGGATCGAGCGCGCCAGCTTGTCGCGCTCGAACGGCACCCTGCGCCCGTCGGCCTTGACGACATACAGGTCGCGCAGTTGCACCCGCTCGATGGTGGTAAAGCGCTGGCTGCAGGACGCGCAGATACGGCGACGGCGAATCGCGGTTCCGTCCTCGTGCGGACGGCTGTCCTTTACCTGGGTGTCCTCGTGACCACAAAAAGGGCATCGCATGCGTGCGGGCTTCCCAACCGGCGTTGCGGCGCGTGCCGGCTGTCCGACGGGCGCCCGAGTTCGTCATCGCGGAACATGTGGCGGAATCCGCCGCCAATCGTGCCCCGGCGCGTAGCCCGCACGAAATGCGCATGAAATCGCCCGGGCGCAAGCCCGGACGTGCGATCGCCCGGTTTTCGGCGACTCAGGCTTGCTGGTATTATTCCTGCTGGTAACGTCGCAGCGAACGAACAGGCAAGGACCCCATGATGACGCGACGCGCGCTGCTGGTCGGAATGCTGGCCCTGGCGGGTACCATTGGTGCCCGGCCGGCCCTGGCGGCAGACGCCCCCTCGCCGGCGGTGCCGGGACAGGCCCCCCCTGGACAGGCCGACGCCGGCGCCGATATCGACATACGCGATAGCTGGATGCAGATCCTGCAGCCCGACCGCCGAATCGCCACCGGCTATTTCACCATCGAAAATCGCGGCAAGGACGCCCATCTGCTGAACGGAGTGACCGCGCCGGCCTGCCATGCCCTGTATGCCCACCATACAGAGCAGGAAAGCACGGGGGAGACCGCGGCACTGTTCGACCATCTGGCGCTGCCGGCGCAGACGGTCCTGGTCTTTCCGCCGGGCGGGTATCACCTGATCTGCAGCGGGTATGACGACAGCGTGCAGCCCGGACGGCGCATTTCGGTGACGTTTCATTTCCTGGGCGGCACGACACGAACCGTGCCGTTCGATATCCGGCCCAACCCCGACCAGACCGACGCGACGCCGTAGCACGGCCCCTGGCGACGCGGCCCGCGCGGCGTTTCCCGTCGCGGGCCGCGGGGCCGGCACGTCCTCAGGCCGCGGTGGCAAACGTGCTGGTCAGGGTGCGGCGCACCGCCTGCTGCCAGCCTTTCAGCATCGTCTCGCGCTGGGTGGCCTCCATCGCGGCGTCGAAGACGCGGCCGCGGGCCCAGCGGGCGGCGACATCGTCCAGATCGGTCCAGACCCCGGTCGCCAGGCCGGCCAGATAGGCGGCCCCGGTCGCCGTGGTTTCGAGATGGCGGGGCCGTTCGACCCGGGCCTGCAGGATGTCCGCCAGGAACTGGCAGAACCAGTCATTGGCCGCCATGCCGCCATCGACGCGCAATGTCGTCACCGCCCCGCCGCCGTCCCGGGCCATCGCCGCCATCAGGTCGTAGGTCTGATAGGCCACCGATTCCAGCGCCGCGCGGGCGATGTGCGCGGCCGTGGCGTCCAGGGTCAGGCCGCAGATCAGCCCGCGCGCCTCGGGATCCCAGTGCGGCGCGCCCAGCCCGACGAAGCCCGGCACCATATAGACGCCGTGGCTGTGCGGTATCCGGGTGGCCAGATCGTCGGTCTGCGACGCATGGGTGATCAGGTGCAGTCCGTCGCGCAGCCATTTGATCGCGGCCCCGGCGACGAAGATCGCGCCTTCCAGCGCATAGACCGTGCGGTTGCCGATGCGATAGCCGATCGTGGTCAGCATGCGATTGGCCGACTGGACCGCGGCTTCGCCGGTATTGAGCAGGACGAAGCAGCCGGTGCCGTAGGTCGCCTTGGCCATGCCGGGCCGGAAGCAGGCCTGCCCGACCAGGGCCGCCTGCTGGTCGCCCGCCATGCCCGCGACCGGAATAGCCCGCCCGAACAAGGCGGGATCGGTTTCGCCATAGATCTCGCTGTTGCTGCGCACCTGGGGCAGCAGCGCGGGCGGGATATCGAACAGACGCAGCAGATCGTCGTCCCAGACCTGGCGGTGGATATCGAACAGCAGGGTGCGCGACGCATTCGTGACGTCCGTGGCATGGACGCGGCCGCCGGTCAGGCGCCACAGCAGGAAGGAGTCGATGGTGCCGAAGGCCAGCTTTCCCGCTTCGGCATCGCGGCGGGCGCCCGGGACGTTATCGAGGATCCAGGCCAGCTTGGTCGCCGAAAAATACGGATCGAGCAGCAGGCCGGTACGCTGGCGCACCAGGTCCTCGTGCCCTTCCTGACGCATCCGGACGCACATCGGCGCGGTGCGGCGATCCTGCCAGACGATGGCCCGATGGATCGGCGCGCCGGTCGCGCGGTCCCATACCACGATCGTCTCGCGCTGGTTGGTGATGCCCAGCGCGGCGATCGATCCCGCGCCGCCGCCCTGCTCGATCGTTTCGCGCGCCGTGGCCAGCGTATCGCGCCAGATCTCGTCGGCATCATGCTCGACCCAGCCATGGTCGGGGTAGTGCTGGGCGAATTCGCGGCGGCTGGAAGCCAGTTCCTCGGCATCGCGGTCGAACAGGATGCTGCGGGTGGACGTCGTTCCCTGGTCGATCGCCAGGACTGTGGTCTTGTCGTTCATATGTCTTGCTCCTGACTTGGCTTCGTCGGTGTCAGCGGCGCGCGGCGATATAAGGCGGCGGGGCGGCGTCCGGGCTGGGGAAGGGTTCGACCTTCGCGGGTTCGCCGGGGCCGGATTCGATCTGGCTGGGCGGACGCCGCCGGGGCATGTAGGGCAGTACGAGGAACTGGAACGCCCCGCCCCCGATTACGCCGCCCACCAGGGGACCGACGATCGGCACCCACCAGTAATGGCCCGGCGACGGCAGGGCCGTCGGCCCCCAGCCGGCCAGGAAGCAGAACAGGCGCGGCCCGAAATCGCGCGCCGGGTTCAGCGCCCAGGCTTCGAGATATCCCGCGCAGCCGCCCAGCGCCGCGACCAGCAGGCCGATGATCAGCGCGCCGGAATTCGCCTGCGGCGCCTGGGTATTGTATTCGGACGTGACCGCGAAGATCCCCAGCAGCAGCATCGCGGTCAGGATGATCTCGTCGACCAGGGCGTGCAGCGGGGTGATGGCCTCGCCGGGATGGGTGAAGAACACGCCCGCCGCGCCGCCGTCATGCATGCGGTCGAAATGATGCAGCATGTTGTAATGGTCGATCACCGGCGCATAGAGCACGTAGACGATCGCCGCCCCGGCCACGCCGCCCAGGATCTGGGCTGCGTTGTACGGCAGCACCTTGCGCCAGGGAAAACCCCGATAGAGCGCAAGCGCCAGCGTGACCGCCGGGTTGGCGTGCGTGCCGGACACCGCCCCGGTGACGTAGATGGCGATCATGACCGCCAGCCCCCAGACGATGCACACGCCCCAATAGGCGGTGCGATAGGGGCTGGGATCGTAGAGGAAATACATTCCCGCCACGGCATCACCGATCAGGACGATGATGAAGACCGCGATGAATTCGGAGATCAGCTCTCCGACGAATTGCCTGTCCTTGAACATGTTCCCGCTTCTTTTCCGTTGTTGTCGGGGAAATGTCGCGTTCGGGCGGCGGCGCGCCGCGGGGCGTTCAGCTTGCCATCGCGATCGGCGCCTGTCCGGACGGTCCTGGCGCGCCGGTCCGGCGCGCGTTCACATATCGCTCCAGCCGGGCGGCGTCGTCGCGGCCGACATGCAGGCCCAGGCGCGAGCGGCGCCACAGGATGTCGTCGGCCGTCTCCGCCCATTCCTCGCGGAGCAGATAATCCACCTCGCGCGCCGTCAGTCCGGCGCCGAATTCCTCGCCCAGATCGGCCATCTGGCGCGCGTCGCCGATGATGGCCCAGGCACGCGTGCCGTAATTGCGCGCCAGCCGCCAGGCCGTCCGTTCCGGCAGGAAGGGCGCGTCGGCGCGCAGTCGCTCCAATACGGCATCGAAACCGCCCGGCCCCAGATCGCCCCCCGGCAGCGGCTGATCGGCCGTCCACCCCGCGCCCGTCACCACGGGCAGGTACGGCGTCAGCTTTTCCAGCGCGTGTTCGGCCAGGCGGCGATAGGTCGTGATCTTGCCGCCGAAGATCGACAGCAGGGGGGCGCCGCCCGGAGTGGCGCCTGAAACACCGTCCGGGACGTCGACATCCAGCACATAGTCGCGCGTGACCGCCGACGCATTCTGCGCCGCGTCGTCATAGAGCGGCCGGACGCCCGCATAAGACCAGACGACGTCGGACGGCGCGATCGGCTTGTGGAAATAGCGGTTCACGCTGTCGCACAGATAGCGGATTTCCTCGGGCGAGATCTCGACCTGGCCCGGATCGGACGTCCAGGGCACGTCCGTGGTGCCGATCAGGGTGAAATCCTGCTCGTACGGGATGACGAAGACGATGCGCCGGTCGGGATTCTGCAGGATATAGGCCTGTTCTCCGTC
Source organism: Nguyenibacter sp. L1 (assembly GCF_035199985.1). Classification (GTDB taxonomy): domain Bacteria; phylum Pseudomonadota; class Alphaproteobacteria; order Acetobacterales; family Acetobacteraceae; genus Gluconacetobacter; species Gluconacetobacter vanlangensis. Next base: position 4,269,768 of record NZ_CP127015.1, on the reverse strand, counting down.
GAACTGGCGCGGCACCACGATATGGCTGCCCTTGACCATGCGCACATGCTTGGTGGTCGCGACGCCCAGCCGGTCGCGCAACACGCGGTCGACCCAGGGCCCGGCGGCGTTGACCAGGGCACGCGCGCGCACCGTGCGGACCGGCCCGCCCCGCGCGTCGGCCAGTTCGGCCTCCCACACCGTGCCGGCGCGGCGGGCCCTGACCAGCGTGGTGCGTGTGCGGATCTCCGCGCCACGGGCGCGCGCATCCATCGCATTCAGCACCACCAGTCGGCTGTCCTGCACCCATCCGTCGGAATAGATGAAGCCGCGCCGGTATTCGTCGCGCAGCGGCAGGCCCGCCGGATCGTCGTGCAGCCGCACGGCGCGCGAGCGCGGCAGGGTCATGCGCCCGCCCAGATGCCCGCCCAGATGATCGTACAGGAAAAGGCCCAGCCGCAGCATCCAGGCCGGCCGCACCAGGCGCGAATGCGGCAGGACGAACGACAGCGGCCAGATGATGTGCGGGGCGATGCGCAGCAGCCGCTCGCGCTCCATCAACGCTTCGCGCACCAGGCGGAATTCGTAATATTCCAGGTAGCGCAGGCCGCCGTGGATCAGCTTGGTGCTGGCCGATGACGTGTGGCTGGCCAGGTCGTGCTGCTCCACCAGCAGCACCGAGGCCCCGCGCCCAGCCGCATCGCGCGCGATGCCCGCGCCGTTGATGCCGCCGCCCACGATCAGCAGATCATAGAGCGCCGTGTCTGCGGACACCGTGTCGGCGGCGATTATGGTTCCAGTGTCGGATCCCATTGCATTCTCCTCGAGAATGTTCGTAAACGAACATAACCCGTGCATTCAACAGGAATCCTCGCAAGTTTCCGGCACATTTTCGTGACATTTCGCGCAGGACGACACCAAAATTGTTCGTTTTAGAATATTTTGGTTCGTTTTCAGGGCTCGGCGATGTGCAGGGCGACCTGATGCGCGTCCAGCAGGGCGCGAATGGCGGGCGGCGGCGCGCGATCGGTGAACAGGGCGTGGATATGCGACAGGTTTCCGACCCGCCCCATCGGACGGCGGGCGAACTTGGTATGATCGGCCAACAGGAAGATCCTGCGCGCGTTGCGCATGATGGCCTGTGCCAGGTCGATCTCGTCCAGGTCGAAATCCAGCAACGTGCCGTCTTCCTCGATGCCGCTGATGCCGATCACGCCGTAATCGGCGCGATACTGGTCGATCATCGCGGTGGCGGTGGGGCCGGTGATGCCGCCGTCATGCGCGCGGACGGAGCCGCCCGCGATCACCACGCGGAAATCGGCCTGCGGCGACAGGATCGCCGCCACGTGCAGATTGTTGGTGATGACGCGCAGCGCCCGGTGCCGCAGCAGCGCGCGGGCGAACGCCTCGGTCGTCGTGCCGATATTGATGAAGAGCGAGGAATTGTCGGGAATGTCCCGCGCTGCCAGTTGGCCGATCGCCTCCTTCTCGCGCCGGTTGAGGATCTGGCGTTCGGTATAGGCGATATTCTCGATGGACGAGACCAGGCCCGCACCGCCGTGGTGGCGCGTCACCAGCCCCGCGCCGGCCAGATAGTTGACGTCGCGGCGGATCGTCTGGACCGCGACCTGCAGCCGTTGGGCCAGTTCCTCGTTCGAGACATAGCCGCGCAGCCGGACCAGCGACAGGATCTCGCGATGCCGTTCGTCGGTCGGGATGCGGCTCATCGTGCCCTATCCTCCGGACCCGGCCAGCACCTGCAGCACGGCGGCGCCGTAGCGGTCCAGTTTCGATGCGCCCACGCCCTTGATCCGGCCCAGCGCGTCCAGCGTCGCCGGCCGTTCGACGGCAATGTCGTGCAGCACGGCATCGTGGAAGATCACATAGGGCGGAATTTCCTGTTCCCGGGCTTCGCCCAACCGCCAGGCGCGCAGGGCCGCGAAGGGGGCCTCGGCCTCGGGCGGCAGAGAGATGGCGACCTTGCCGCCGCCGGCCGCCCGGCCGGTGCGCGCGCTGCCCGCGGCACGCAGGGCGTCGGCCGCGTCGTCGCGCAGCATCACCCGTTCCTCGCCCCGCAGGATGGGGCGCGCCACGTCCTGGTTCAAGGCCAGGGCGTTGAATTCACCCGAAACGCGGATCGCGCCCCGCGCGATCAATTGCCGGATCACCCCGCGCCAGAACAGTTCCGGCCTGTCGCGGCCGATGCCGAACACGGTCAGCCGGTCATGGCTGTGGCGCGCCGCCATCTCGCTGTCCTTGCCCCGCAGCACCGAGGCGACATGCACCGCGCCGAATTTCTGGCCGATGCGATAGATGGCCGAAAGCACCTTCTGCGCCTCGACCGTGCCGTCGAACGACGCCACCGGGTTGCGGCAATTGTCGCAATGACCGCAGGGTTCGGCCAGGTTCTCGCCGAAACAGGCCAGCAGCGCCTGGGTCCGGCAGCCGGTGGTTTCGGTCAGCGCGATCATCGCCTCGAGCCGCGCGCTCATGACCCGTTTCTGGATGTCGGGGGCGCTGGATTGCTCCAGCCAGTGGCGCGCGCGGGCGATGTCGTCGCCGCCATAGAGCAGGACCGTGTCCGATTTTTCGCCGTCGCGGCCGGCCCGGCCGATCTGCTGGTAATAGGCCTCGGGCGAGGACGGCATGTCCAGATGCACCACCGCCCGGACATCCGGCCGATCGATCCCCATGCCGAACGCGATGGTCGCGACGATCACCACCGGTTCGCCCGAGCGAAAACGAAGCAATGCCGCGCGCTTTTCGATCGGCGACAGGCCGGCGTGAAACGGCAGGGCGGGCCAATCGCGCTCACGCAGCGAGCGGGCCACGCGTTCGGTCTTGTTGCGGCTGCCGCAATAGACGATCACCGCCTCGCCGCCGTGGCGGTCCAGCACGTCGAGCAACTGCCGCGTTTCCGCGGTCTTGGGCCGGACCGCGATATCCAGGTTGGGCCGGTGGAAGCTGGCCCGCAGCACGGTCGCGTCCGGCATGGCCAGCGCATCGAGAATGTCGGCCTGGGTGCGCGGGTCGGCGGTGGCGGTCAGCGCGATGCGCGGCACCCCGGGGAAATGCTCGGGCAGGCTGGCCAGCGCACGGTATTCCGGACGGAATTCATGCCCCCAGGCCGAAATGCAATGCGCCTCGTCGATCGCGATGACCGAGATGGCGAGCCGGGAGAGACGCTCCAGCGTGCCGGGGGACAGCAATCGTTCGGGCGAGACATACAGGATGTCCAGCCGGCCGGCCGCCAGGTCCGCGCGCACCCGGGCCGCGTCCTCGGGCTCGAGTTCGGAATGCAGCGCGCCGGCATTGACGCCCACCTGGCGCAGGGCCGCGACCTGATCGTCCATCAGCGCGATCAGCGGCGAGATCACCAGTCCCGTGCCGGGACGGCTGAGGGCCGGAACCTGGTAGCAGATGCTCTTGCCGCCGCCGGTCGGCATCAGGACCAGGCAATCGCGTCCGGCCATGACCGCGTCGACCGCCTGTTCCTGGAGGCCGCGGAAATCGGGGAAGCCAAAGACCCGCGCCAGGATCGCGCGCGGCGAGTCGGGGGGCACATGGCCGGTCATGCCGGCATCCGGCGCATCGGCCTGCCGGCGGTCAGGAAGCACCGATTTCGATTTCGACCCGGCGCGCGCCGACGGCGCCGTCCTCGTTCGACGGCGGGCGGGGAGTCTGCCGGATACGGCTGGGGGCGACTCCGTCGGCAACCAGTTGGTCCGCCACCTTCTTCGCCCGGTCGACGGCCAGCAGCGCGTCGGCCGACAGGTCGCCATGGGCCGCGGCATAGCCTTCGACACTGACGGATGCCTGCGGATACAGCGCCGCCTGCTGGGCCGCATGCGTGACGACCCAGCGGGCCGGATCGTCCAGCCTGCTGGAATCACGCGTGAAGAATACGACGAATTTCCGAGACGGTCCGTTCGTGCAACCCGCCAGAAGGCAGAGACCCAGAATCAGTGACAGGCGACGCATCGGCAGCCCTCCCCTTGTGTCGGCTGATGGATGAATCGGCCGCCAACAATGCGGAAAAGTCAGCGACGTAACGATAATGCCTTGGTGCCCGCTGGCGGCCGCGCCGTCAACCTCTCGCCGCCGGCATGTCAGCAGAGCGGCGTTTCAGACGGGGGCGGCGCGCGCGTGGCCTGCAGTCAGGTGCCAGACGCGGTCCAGGCGTTCGACGCCGACCAGGCGATGCGCGATCAGGATCACCGTGCGGCCGGTTGTCACCGCATAGAGGGTCTCCAGGAAGTCGCGTTCGGTCCGGGCGTCCAGGCCGGTCGCGGGTTCGTCCAGGATCAGGATCGGCGCGTCGGAGAGCAGCGTGCGCGCCAGGGCGATGCGCCGCCCCTGCCCGCCGGACAGGGCGGTTCCGCCCTCGCCCAGCCAGGTGTCCAGCCCATCGGGCAGCGCGCGCACCACGTCGCCGACCTGCGCGCGGTCCAGGGCCGTCCATAATGCGGCGTCGTCGGCATCCGGCCGGCCCAGCAGCAGATTGGCGCGGATCGTATCGGCGAAGAGATGCGTAGCCTGCGACAGCCAGGCGACCCGCCGCCGGACGGAACGGTCATCCAGGGCAGCCAGGTCCTGGCCGCCCAGCAGGATCCGCCCCGTGTCGGGGGCCGCGACCTTCAGCAGCAGCGCCGCCAGGGTGGATTTGCCGATTCCGGACGGCCCCAGCACCGCGACCCGCGACCCGGCCGGAATGTCCAGGGTCAGCCCGTCGAATACCGGGGCGCGATCGGCCTGCCAGCGAAACCCGACCTGTTCGAAGCGGATATCCGTGCCGGCGGGCGCCGGAAGCGTGGCCGGAGGAACCCGCTTCGTCAGGCCGTCCTCGCCGGCCGAGACCACGCGGGCCGCCGCCCGGCTGATCCCGCCGGCCAGGGCGCCGGCGCGGGTCAGCCCCGCGGCGCTTTCGAACCCGGCGATGACCAGAAACAGCAGCGCGGCGCCACGCACGGCCGGAACGGGGCCCAGCCACACCCCCGACACGGACGCCAGGACCGCGATGACCGCCGCCTGGCCGCACAGATAGGAAGCGCCGCCCAGCAGCGCCAGTAGCCGCGCCTGCCGCGCCTGCCCGTCCAGCAGGGACCTGTCGCGTGCCTGGACATGCGCCAGGATGCGCGCCTCGGCGCCGAAGGCGCGCACCTCGCGCAGGCCGCTGACCAGGTCGAGCACGCCGATCCGCAGCGCCGCCAGACGGTGGCCCAGCATCGCGGCCTCGCGCCGGCCCAGCAGGGCGGCGGCCAGCGGCATCAGGAACGCGCCGGTCACGAACAGCCCGCCCAGGATGGCGGCCAGCGCGTGATCGGCCCCATAGGCGGCCCAGACGAGGACGGGCAGGACCAGGCAGGCCCCCGCCAGGGGCACCAGGATCCGCAAATACAGCCCGTCCAGGGCCTCGACATCCGAAACCAGGCGCGACAGCAGGTCGCCGGCGCGGCGGAACCCCAGCCCCGCCGCCGCCCCGCCGGCCAGCCGGCGGAAGAACCAGACGCGGATATCGGCCAGGGCGCGGAACATCGCATCATGGGTGAGCAGGCGTTCGGCATAGCGCAGTACGACGCGCAGCACCCCCGAGACGCGCAGCAGCAGCGCCCCCGCCACCACGCCGGCCGCCGCCGTGGCGGCCAGGCGCGCGCCGGCACCGCGCATCAGCACCAGGCCGGACAGCAGCGCCAGCAGGGACAGGAACAGCCCCGCGAGCAGCAGCGGCGCGCGGCCGCGCCACAATGCCAGGACCTGCAGGACCGGGGCCAGCCCGTCATGGTCGTGCCGGGGCACAGCCGGCATCATGTTGTCCGGCATCTTGTCCCGCGTCTTATCCGGCATGGGCGGGCTCCTCGGATATGGTGGCGTCCTGTCCGGGGCTCTGGCGCGCGCCCAGGTCCAGGCAGGCCCCCGGCAGCGCGCGGGCGGCTGCCGAATGGGTGGACAGGATGACGGTCCGTCCCTGGGCCAGCGCGCGCAGACTGGCGAAGATGTCGGCCTCGGTCGCCGGGTCCAGGTGAGCGGTAGGTTCGTCCAGCAGCAGAAGCGGCGCGTTCTTGAGGTAGGCCCGCGCGATGGCCACGCGCTGGGCCTGCCCGCCCGACAGGCCGAACCCGCCCTCGCCGATCCTGGTGTCCAGCCCGTCCGGCAGGCCCGGCATGAACCGGTCGATCGCGGCCGCGCGCACCGCGTCCATCACGGCGTCTTCCGTGGCCTCGGGCCGGGCGAACAGAATGTTCTCACGCAAGGTACCGGCGAACAGCACCGGCCTTTGCCCGATCCACGAGATCAAGCCGGACAGGGCCGCGGGCGGCAGGCCGGCGATATCCGCCCCGCCGATCAGCACCCTGCCCTGGTCGGGTGCGATGAAGCCCAGGATCATTTCGATGATCGTCGACTTGCCCGATCCCGACGGACCGACGAGAATCAGCGTCTCGCCGGGCCGGACCTCGAAACTGAGATTGCGCAGTACGGCGCCGCGTGCCGGATCCCATGCGAACGTCACGTCGCAAAAGCGCAGTTCGACGCCCCCGGCTGTGCGTTGGCGAATGGGGGCCTGCATGTCCGGCCGGCCCGCTGTCTGCGCCGCGGCGAGCCCGTCGGGACCGGCGGGAAGATCGGCCATGGCGGACGCGGCGCCCGCGGCATGGGCGCGATCCTGATAGGCCAGGGCCAGTCCCCGGAGCGGGGCGAAGAATTCGGGCACCAGCAGCAGGACGAACAGGCCGCGCATCGCGCTGCCGGCCAGCGCCGGCGATGCCGCGCCGGCCCGATGCAGCGCCAGCACGGTGCCGCCGTCATGCAGCACGATCAGGATCAGAGCCGCGACCATGGCGCAATCGATCGACGCCGAGGACAGGAAGGCGACACGCAGCACCTTCATGGTCCGGCGGCGCAGTTCGTCGGCGGCGGCGGCCAGGCGCGCGGCCTCGTCATCCGTGCGGTTCAGCAGGACGATCGTCGCGATGCCCCGCACCCGGTCCAGGAACCGTGCCTGCAGCCGCGTCATCGCCAGGAACTGGTTGCGCGACGCCATTGCGGCCCCGATGCCGAACAAGGCTTGGCCGACCGGCACCGCCAGGCCGCAGACGGCCATGATGGCGGCCGATCCGGGCTGGACCAGGGCGGCCAGCACGGCAATCAGGCCCGGCACGGCGATCCACAGGATCGAGGCGGGCACCCAGCGGGCAAAGAAGCCGTCCAGGGCCTCGATCCGGTCGACGGCCAGCGCGGTCAGTTCGGCGCTGTGCTGCCGCCGCAGCAGCGCCGGACCGCCGCGCAGGATCGCCGCCAGGGCGTCGGTCCGCAGCCGGCGCCGCGCCGCGCGGCCGGCGCCGGCCGCCGCCACGTCGCCCGCGACGGCCAGCAGCCCGCGCAGGACCGCCAGCACGGCAAGCGCCGCCAGCCACATGCCCGCACCACGGCCGCCCCCCGATCCGACCAGCACCGACGCCAGGATCGCGGCCATGCACCACGCCTGCCCCACCGCCGTCAGGCCCGACAACAGGCCCGCCGCCACCACGGGCAGGGCCCGTACGCGCCCCATACGGGACTGGGCCCGGGTCCAGGCCCGCATCACTGTTTTGTCACCGCTCATGAGCCCGTTCTATAATCGAAGCGGGGGGTCAGGGACACCCATTCCCGCCAGTACCGTGTCGGAACATGTCGGCACATGTCAGCCGGCGGCGCGTTTCTCGCGCGCATGGGCCAATTGTATCGGGAAGAGCAGCACATAGCGCGTGCCGTTCTCCTCGGAGATATCCATGACGCCGCCCAACTGCCGGACGAAGCCCCGAATCAGTTGCGTACCGAGGCCGCTGCGCTGTTCCGCCGAGCGGCGATGGCCCTCGGCCAGGCCGATTCCGTCATCGGCGACGCTGAGCCGCGCATGCCGGCCGTCGGCACGCGCCAGCATGACGGCGACCGAACCGTGGCGGCCGTCGGGGAAGGCGTATTTGATCGCGTTGCTGACGATTTCGGTCACGATCAGGGCCATCGGCACGGCCTGGTCGGGCCCGAGTTCCAGCCCTTCGGCATCGACGGACAGCGTTATCCTTCCGCCCTGGTCCTCGCCCGCCGCCTGGAAGATCTGGTGGCAGAGTTCGGTCACGAACTGTTCCATGCTGAGGCTGAGCAGTTCGCCGTCGGAATAGAGATAGCGATGCAGGGTCGCCAGGGCGCGCACCCGGTCGCGGGCCTGGGCGAATTCCTCGCGCGCTTCGGGCAGGCGGATGCGGTTGCCTTGCAGATTCAGCAGCGACGCGACGATCTGCAGGTTGTTCTTCACCCGGTGATGCATTTCCTTCAGCAGCAGGTCCTGCCGGGCCGAAGCGCGTGCCAGCCGCTGCTCGTGCCGGGTCAGGCTGCGCGTCGCCTTGGTGAAGGCCGCGGCCAGCCGGCGGATCTCGACCGGCATGGCCCAGCTATAGCGCGCGTCGAACACGCCGCCATCCGCCTGCCAGAGTTCGACCGAACTGGTCAGGCGGCGCAGCGGCGCGACCAGCAGTACGTTCGCGCTCATCGCCACGCCGGTCAGGCCGCACCCCAGCAGGGCGATGATGACGAACAGCCAGATGACGAACATGACCAGAGCGTGGGTCTCGGCCATGTTGCGGCGGGTCATCGTCAGGGCGCCGACGCCGCCCTCCACCGGACCGAACGCATAGGCCGCGTCGCCGACGGACAGCACCTGGCGCCCGTAATGACCGGGCTGAAAGGCGGCGACCCAGGCCATGACCTGCGCAGGCGGCTGACGCGGGCGCCAGCAATCGCCGCAGAGCGGCGCGATATTATGGTCCCGCCCGACGATCCAGGCATCGATCGCGCCGTCCTTCTGGATGAAATCCAGGCGCGGATCGCCGATCTGCAGGTGATGGCGCGTCCAGACGACCGGCATGATCGCGGTCAGGAAACCGTGGCGCACCGGATTGCCCCCACTGTCGGCGATCATGGTGGCGATGGTGATGCGGATATAGGAACGTCCGTCCGGGTCCTGCCCGGGAACGTCCAGCGGCACGATCCGGACGTCGCCGCTGAAGCTGGGCAGTTCGTCCGTCGATAATTGGGGTGGCAAGGGCAATGGCGCGCCGCTGTTCACCGCCACGACGATCATCCCCCTGTCATCCAGCAGCGCGAGCTGCCGGTAGAAATGGCCGGTCAGGGACTGGGCGAGCTGCAGCGTGTTTCCCACGCCCTGTTCGTCCAGGGCCATGCGGCTGACGGATGACAGCAGGGCGCTGACATGGTCGACGTCGTGGCGAATTTCCAGGTCGATGCGGCTGACGGCCATGTCGGCGCGAAAGGCCGGCGCCGCCAGCGTGTGGCGATAGCTGTTCCATGCCTGCAGCCCGCCGATGATGGCGATCGGCCCGGCGGACAGCAGGATGATCATCACCATGCGCGTGCTGACCGTGTCGAACAGCCGCCAGACTCGTGCCGGATGCGGCGTCTCGCCCCCCGGACGGCGGTACCCCTTGTCGCGCTCCATCTATTCCTTGGTCTTGCGATCTTCCTCGATTAGACGCAGCAGTTCCTCGGGTACCGGCTCACGCGCGATCTCGTCGAACAATTGATGCAGCCCGCGCTTGAGCCAGAGTTCGAACGGGTCGTCTTGCTGGGCTTTCCTGACGGGTTTGGGCTGCCTGGAAGAATGTGCATCCTTGGGCGGCGTCATCGTTGATCCCTGAGGCCCACTTCTACCCCGCCAAAACTCTCGCGCATGTGCTCCGGTTGCACAATTCTCCTTCGAGACTAAAACACCGCTCGGCGACCGTCCAGCCGCCGGGTGACGCGCATGAGCGTTTGCGAAACGCCGGTCCACCTAATTCCCTAGCCCCGTTTCAGGCCCCGTTTCAGGCATGGAGGACCGGCGCCCCTGCCTCGCGTTCGGCCAGCAGGTTGCGCATCCGGGCGACGCGGGCCTTGAGCGCGTTGCTTTCGGCCCCCTCGCCGACCATCCAGGCTTCCAACTGGCGGCGGGCGCGGAAGACGCGGCTCTTGGCCGTGCCGACCGCGCAGCCGGTGGCGTCGGCCAGCGCCTCGTAGCTCATGCCGTGCATGACGACCATGATCAGCGCCTCGCGCTGATCCTCGGGCAGCCGGTCCAGCGCCTCGGCCAGGTCTTTCAGCGCCAGCCGATCCTCGTGCGCGGCCGCGGTCGCCAGCGCCGCGGCGGGGACGTCCTCGATATCCGTCGTCTCGCGCCGCTTGCGCAGGTCGGAGATGAAGCGGTTGCGCAGAATGCGATGCATCCACGCCGAAAAATTCGTGCCGGGAATGAAACTCTCTTGGGCGGCGAGCGCGTTACAGACCGCGTCTTGCACCAGGTCCTCGGCCAATGTCCGATTGCGCGTCAGGGCCAGTGCCTGCACCCGCAGCCGCGGAAGGATCGCGATGACCTGATCATGAAAGCTGTTGGACATTATTTCGTTTCCCTTCGCACGACTTCCCGTCACACGATGAAACAATGAACAGACTTGTGGCAGGGTTGCATTTTTTTCATGACGAAACTGTGAGGTAATGCACCGTGCCGGGCGGGACGCCATCGGCCGGGGCCCATGCGGGCCCCTATTCGGTATCCGGAGCCGGCATGTCGCCGCGCGCTTTCGCCACGAGTTTGGTCAACTGCGCCCGCGCGCGCGAAACGCGGGCCTTCATCGTGCCCACCGGAACGCCGCAGATGCCGGCTGCTTCCTCATGAGTCATTTCCTGGGCGCCGACCAGGATCAGGGCCTCGCGCAGCAAAGGCGGCAGCAGCCAGAACACGTTTTCAAGATCGCGGACATCGTCGCGGACGCTGGCCGGGCGGCTTTCGGCCCGGCGTTGGGCCTGGACGGCGTAATCGTTCATCACCACCTGCTCGCGCAGATGGCGGCGCCGCTGCTCGTAGAAGACGTTACGCTGGATCGTGAACAGCCACGCCTTGAGATTGGTGTCGGCCTGGAACTGCTCCAGCGCCGCGAGGGCACGAACGAGCGTTTCCTGCACCAGGTCGTCGGACGACGCGGGATCCCGCGTCAAAAAACGTGCGAACCCGCGCAGATCCGGCAAAAGAGACATGATCTCGCGCCGCAGTTGCGATACCGTACGGCCGCTCGTCGAGCCGGTGACCGATGCCAGGACGTGTCCCCTCCCTTCTTGCCGACAATTGTGACACTGTCATGCTCCAAACTGTAACATAATCCGATGGGAGTTGAATGTCCGATGCCCCTCTCGCGGCGGCAGGATCTGATCCGTGCCCTTCCTTACGCCAGGCGTTATGCCCGTGCCCTGACGGGCAGCCAGCCGCGCGGCGACCTGCTGGTCGCCGAAAGCCTGCGTGAACTGGCGGTTTCGGATACGGGGGAGATGTCACCCCGGCACAGCCTGTATCGGAGCATTTCACGACAATTTCAACCGCAGGACAATTCCGGCACGCGGGACGGGCTGGGTGGGGTGGAGCGCAAGCTGCTGCTGCTGACCGCGCTGGAGGAACTGACGGTTTCCGAAGCCGCCAAGGTTCTGGAGACGGAGGTCCAGCGCGCGTCGGACATTCTGGCGCATGCCCATGCCGGGCTGCGCACGGTCGCCGAGACCTCGATCCTGATCATCGAAGACGAACCGATCATTGCCATGGACATCGAGGAACTGGTCCGCAGTTGCGGCCATCAGGTCGCGGGCGTCGCCGCGACCGAGGCCGACGCGATCGAGCTGGCGCGCCGGACGCGGCCCGGGCTGATCCTGGCCGACATCAATCTCGGCGCCGGCGGCGACGGGATGAACGCGGTGGCCAGTATCCTGCGCCAACATGACGCGCCGGTCATCTTCGTCACCGCCTATCCGGAACGGCTGCTGACCGGCGAGGCGGTCGAGCCGACCTTCGTCATCACCAAGCCGTTCGAACCGACGACGCTGGCGATCGCGACCTATCAGGCGGTTACCGGCGGCCCGCAGATCGATTAGTCAAACCCGGCGGAGGCAGCCGGCCGCGTGCCTCTTGCGCCGGGTGGCGCGCATGGGCCAGAACCCGATCCATGTCGCCTCCTCTTCTTCTTCTCCAGGACATCACACTGACGCTCGGCGGAGCCCCCTTGCTGGACAAGGCCGGGTTCGGCGTGGCGGCGGGCGAGCGTATCTGCCTGGTCGGGCGCAATGGCAGCGGGAAATCCACCCTGCTGCGCATCGCGGCCGGCGAATTGCAGGCCGATGACGGCACCCGTTTCCTGCAGCCCGGCACCACCGTGCGCTATCTGCCGCAGGAGCCCGACCTGTCGGGCTTCGCCACCGCGCTGGATTATGTCCGCGCCGGGATGGGGCCCGACGACCCCGCGCACCGCGCAGCCATGCTGCTGGGCGAGCTGGGCCTGACGGGGGCCGAGACTCCGGCCAGCCTGTCGGGCGGCGAGGCGCGGCGCTGCGCGCTGGCCCGGGCGCTGGCGCCCGAGCCCGACCTGCTGCTGCTGGACGAGCCGACGAACCACCTGGACATGCCGACCATCGAATGGCTGGAGCGCGAATTATTGTCGCTGTCCTCGGCCATGGTGATCATCAGCCACGACCGGCGGCTGCTGGAAACCCTGTCGCGAACCGTGGTGTGGCTCGATCGCGGCACGACCCGCCGGCTGGAGCAGGGATTCGCACGTTTCGAGGCCTGGCGCGAAGAGGTCCTGGAGCAGGAAATCCGTGACGCGCACAAGCTGGACCGTCAGATCGCGCGCGAAGAGGACTGGATGCGCTATGGCGTCACGGCCCGGCGCAAGCGCAACGTGCGGCGCGTGGGCGAACTGGCCGCGCTGCGCCAGGCGCGGCGCGAGGCGGTGCGCGCGCCCATCGGGGTGAAGATGCAGGCCAGCGAGGACACCCTGTCCGGCAAGCTGGTCGCCACCGCCGAGCAGGTCTGCAGATCCTATGGCGCGCGGCGGATCGTCGACCGGCTGGACCTGCGCGTGCTGCGGGGCGACCGGCTGGGCATCGTGGGCGCCAACGGCGCGGGCAAGAGCACGCTGCTGCGTCTGCTGACCGGCCAGGACCAGCCCGATTCCGGCGAGATCCGCATCGGTACCAGCCTGTCCACCGTCACGCTGGACCAGCAGCGCCGCACGCTGGACCCGGCCCGCACCCTGGCCGATACGCTGACGGGCGGCGGCGGCGACATGGTGCAGGTCGGCAGCGAGAAGCGCCATGTCATCGGCTATATGAAGGATTTTCTGTTCCGGCCGGAACAGGCCCGCACCCCTGTCGGCATGCTGTCGGGCGGCGAGCGCGGCCGGCTGATGCTGGCCTGCGCGCTGGCGCGGCCGTCCAACCTGCTGGTGCTGGACGAACCGACCAACGACCTGGATCTGGAAACGCTGGACCTGCTACAGAACATGCTGGACGATTATTCCGGCACCGTGCTGCTGGTCAGCCACGACCGCGATTTCCTGGACCGCGTGGCGACGTCGGTGCTAGTGGCCGAGGGCGACGGGCGGTGGGTGGAATATGCCGGCGGCTATAGCGACATGCTGGCGCAGCGCCGCGGCATGGCGCCGCCGGGCCGGGACGGCCAGCCGGCGAAGCGCCCGGAGCGGGGCCCCGAGAAGGGCGCGGCGAAGGGACCGGCGCGCAAGCTGTCCTATAAGGACCAGTTGGCCCTTGACCGCCTTCCGGGGCAGATCGCCGCGCTGGAAGCGGACATCACCCGGCTGCGCGCCGTCCTGTCCGATGCCGGGCTCTATGCCCGCGATCCGCAGGCGTTTACCGACGCGACCACGAAGCTGGACCGTGCCGAGACCGAACTGACGGCCGCCGAGGAACGGTGGCTGGAACTGGAAATGCTGCGCGAGGCGCTGGGATCGTCCTGACCGTCAGGGTACGGTTGGGCGGCCGGCGCGTTATCGGTCCCCGGACAAATGGCTGAAGGATTCCATGCCATGCCGACCGCCACCCCATCCGCCCTGGCCCGCGAGGTGATCGGCCCCTGCCCCAGGAACTCACCGCCCCTGGCGCGCGCCGAGGCCGAAACATTGCTGGCGCAGGTGCCCAACTGGACGCTGTCCCCCGACGGGACGGTTTTGCTGCGCGATTTCACCCTGCCGGACTTCGCCGGCGCCTATGCGCTGGTCGAGCGGATCGCCGCCCTGGCCGAAGCGGCCGACCATCATCCGGACATCGCCTTCGGCTGGGGCTATGTGCGGTTGTCGCTGCAGACCCACGCGATCGGCGGCCTGCATCGCAACGATTTCATCATGGCGGCACGGATCGAGACCCTGCCGCATTGATGGTCCGGCCCCCTTGTTCCGCCGGCAGGGAGATGCCAGGCGGTCTGGACGAGAGGTCAGGACGGGCGGATCAGGACATGCGGACCAGGCCCGATCGTTCCATCCGTTCGCGGGCGGCGCGGATCCCGCCGGTCACCGCCAGGGCGGCGGCCAGGGCGCGGCGTCCGGCCTGCGCATCCACCAGTACCGGCGCCCCGTCCAGGCAGGACGCCGCGAAGGCCGCGTGCTCGGCCGCCAGCGTGTCGTGGTCGTCCCAGGTCACGGCCTGGCGCCGGAAGCCGCCCGTTCCGGGCAGGGGCAGGCCCGTCTCGCGCCCGATCATCGTCAGTTCGCGTTTCACGAAATCGGCGGACAGATAGCCTTCCTCGGAAAAGAGCCGCATCCGCCGTTCGGTCTTCAGCGAGATCCGGCTGGCGGTGATGGTGGCGACGCATCCGTTGGCGAAGCGCACGCGTGCATTGGCGATATCCTCGTGCTGGGAACTGACGGCCGCCCCCAGCGCGTCGACATCCTCGATTTCGCTGTCGACGATCGCCAGCACCAGGTCCAGGTCGTGGATCATCAGGTCCAGGATGACCGAGACATCCGTGCCGCGCGGCTTGAAGGGCGCGATTCGCGTGGCCTCGATATAGAGCGGGCGGCTGATCCGTTCGGTGATCGCGCGGTGCTCGGCCGAATAACGCAGCAGGTGCCCCACCTGCAGCACCAGCCCGGTTTCCGTCGCCAGCGCCGCCAGCCGGTCGGCCTGGTCGAGGGTCGAGGCGATGGGTTTTTCCACCAGCACATGCCGTCCGGCGCGCAGCGCGCGATCGGCCAGGATGAAATGATGTTCGGCCGGAGCGGCGATCACCACGGCCTCGGACCGGTCCAGAAGGGTATCCAGATCCAGGGCCGGCGCACCGCCGGCCTCGGCCCCGACCGACGCCGCGCGGGCCATGTCCGGATCATGGATGCCGACCAGCGTCTCACGCGGCGATGCCGCGACCTTCAGCGCATGGAACCGTCCGAAATGGCCGGCGCCGATCACGCCGACGCGCAATTGCCGCCCCTTTGCACCCCGCGCGGTTCCGCCGCCGAAAAGCCCCGCCATCATTCCTGCTCCATCGTCGCGATGACGAACGGTTAGAGCACAAGCGCGCGATGGGCCAGAGGGCGGCGGGCGGCCTGGTGGCAGGCCGTCGGAATGGAAAGAGATGTTCATGATATGTTCTTGACTCTCCCGACCGCCCGGGCGACGATGGCCCGTCCTGTTCCAGTTCCATCGGCAAGGGAGTGCCGCATGTCCGACCACGCCCCCATCCGGATCGGCCGGGGCCAGAAGACCCGGGCGGCCCCACACGCGCTGGATGCGCGTTCGACCGGCCTGGCCGGTATCCGGCACGGGCGCGGCGCCACGATATCGCCGCCCGACCGCCATGCCGCACAGCACGGCACGCCTGTCGACGACGGCTGGGGCAGTCTGGCGGAGGCGGATCCGGTGGGGGAAAGCAAGGGGCCGCGCACCGAGCTGTCCTTCGAGACACCGCGCAGCATCATTACCCGCAACACCAGCCCGGATCTGGGCTTCGACCGGTCGATCAACGCCTATCGGGGGTGCGAGCATGGCTGCATCTATTGCTATGCCCGCCCCACCCATGCGTGGGTGGGCCTGTCGCCGGGGCTGGATTTCGAAACCCGGCTGACCTGCAAGCCCGAGGCCGCACGCCTGCTGGAACGCGAACTGCGCCGCCCGGCCTATCAGGTCCGGCCGATCGCGCTGGGCCCCAATACCGACCCGTACCAGCCGGTCGAACGCGACCAGGCCATCACGCGGTCGATCCTGGCCGTGCTCGAACGGTTTTCCCATCCGGTGACGATCGTCACCAAGTCGGCGGGCATCCTGCGCGATATCGACATCCTGCGTGCGCTGGCCGAACGCGACCTGGTGCAGGTCAGCCTGTCGGTCACGACGCTGGACCCGGAACTGGCGCGGCGGATGGAGCCGCGCGCCGCCGCCCCGGCCCGGCGGCTGGAGGCGATGGCCGCCCTGGCGCGGGCCGGCATCCCCACCAGCGTGATGGCCGCACCGATGATCCCCGCCCTGAACGATCACGAGCTGGAAGCGATCCTGAAGGAAGCCGCGGCGGTCGGGGCCTGCAATGCCGCCTATGTGCTGCTGCGCCTGCCGCTGGAGGTCGCGCCGCTGTTCGAGGACTGGCTGCACCGCCATTATCCCGACCGGGCGCAGCATGTGCTGCGCCGGGTGCGCGAGACCCGTGGCGGGGCGCTGTACGATTCGACCTTCGGCCTGCGCGGCCGCGGCCAGGGGGTGCAGGCCGACCTGCTGCGCCAGCGCTTTCTGCGGGCGCGGCGCGCCCTGGGCCTGGAGCGCGGCGTCGCGCTGGATTGCACGCGCTTCGCGCCCCCGCCCGCGCAAGGAGAGGACGCGCAGTTGGCGCTGTTCTGAACGCGGAGCGCCGGGCGCGGGCCCCGGAGCGCCGCGAAAGGCGACCGGCGCGGCATGATTTCCTGTCCCCGACCGCCCGGGGGCGGTTGCATCCTGCGCGATCGCCCGGCATGTTCCCGCCGTCGCCGGCCGCCCGGCGGCACGGGACAGAGGAACAGGGAGCCGGCTCGGCCGGGCGTGAGGAGCACCCCTTTCAGCCATGATGTATTACAGCCGGCTCAAGATGGCCTCGGTCATCGCCGTATGCCTTCTGGGAGTGCTGCTCTGCCTTCCCAACACCCTGCGCCAGCCCGCGCCCGGCGTGCCGTGGCGCCAGATCCATCTGGGGCTGGATCTGCGCGGCGGGTCGTACCTGCTGATGCAGGTCGACATGAACAGCATCACCGCCGACCGGCTGCAGACCCTGGCCGACGGAACGCGGCAGGCGCTGCTGGACAAGGGCCTGGGCTATCGGGACATCACGACGGATGCCAAGGCCGGCACCGTATCCTTCACCCCGCGTGACCCGTCGGAACGCGACGCCGACCTGAAGGCGCTGCGGGCGATGCCGATGGTGGTGCCCGGCGAATTCGCCGTCGACGGCCGCGCCGACGGCGGCATCGTCATCACGCTGTCGCCCGACGCGATGCGCCGGCGCGCGGCCGAGGCCGTGACCCAGTCGATCGAGATCGTCCGCCGCCGGATCGATGCGACCGGTGCCGTCGATCCGCAGATCACCCGCCAGGGCGATGACCGGATCATCGTCGAACTGCCGGGGGTCAGCGACCCCGAGCATGTCAAGAAACTGCTGGGCACCACGGCGAAGATGACGTTCCACATGGTGCAGGACAGTGCCGTCGGGTCGGCCGCGCCGGGTCCGGGCGTCAGCCTGCTGCCGCTGGCGAGCGATCCGAACCAGACGCTGCCGGTCGTGGACCATGTGGATGTCGACGGGTCGGACCTGACCAATGCCGGCGCGGCGATCGACCAGCAGACCGGCGAATGGGCGGTCAATTTCTCGTTCGATTCCGCGGGGGCGCGCGCCTTTGCCGAGACGACGCGGGCCAATATCGGCCGCCGCTTCGCCATCGTGCTGGACAACAAGGTCGTGCAGGCCCCGGTGATTCGCAGCGCCATCACCGGCGGCAATGGGCAGATCACGGGCGGGTTCGACGCGCAGTCGGCCACCGACCTGGCGCTGCTGCTGCGCGCGGGCGCGCTGCCGGCGCCGCTGTCGGTCATCGAGCAGCGGTCGATCGGCCCCTCGCTGGGCGCCGATTCCATCCGTGCCGGCATGATCAGCCTGGCGGTCGGCTTCATGCTGGTGATTCTGTTCATGGCGCTGTTCTATGGCCGGTTCGGCTGGTACGCGAATACCGCTCTGCTGGCCAACCTGGTGCTGATGGTCGCGATCCTCTCGCTGTTCCAGGCGACGCTGACGCTGCCCGGCATGGCCGGCATGCTGCTGACCCTGGGCATGGCGGTGGATGCGAACATCCTGATCAATGAGCGCATCCGCGAGGAAGTGGCCAGGGGCCGCACCGCGCTGGCCGCGATGCAGGCGGGTTTCGAGCGCGCCACCTCCACCATCCTGGACAGCAACGCCACAGCCCTGCTGGCCCATATCATGCTGTTCGTGTTCGGCAGCGGTCCGGTGCAGAACTTCGCCCTGACCATCATGATCGGCATCGTGACGACCCTGTTCACGACGCTGCTGCTGTCGCGGATGCTGATGGTGCGCTGGTATGCGCGCACCCGTCCCTCCATCCTGCCGGTCTGAGGCGCATCGCCATGTTCTCACGTCCCCTTCTGCGCTTCGTGCCCAAGGGCACCCGGATCAATTTCATGCGCGGCCGGTTCGTCGGCCTGGCGACGTCGGCGGTGCTGTCGATCGCATCGGTGATCCTGTTCCTGCATCCCGGCCTGACCCTGGGGCTGGATTTCCGTGGTGGCATCGTGGTCGAAACCCGGACGCACGGCCCCGCCGATTTCGCGCAGATCCGCGCGGCGCTGGCCGCGCAGCATGTCGACGCGGCGGGCGTCCAGTCCTTCGGCGCGTCCGACGACGTGCTGATCCGCCTGGATGCGCCGCCGGCCGACGCCCCCGATCACGAGGCCCGCACCCAGGCCCTGGTGGATTCCGTGCGCCATGCCGTGGCGAGCCTGCCCGGGGCGCAGGTACTGCGCGCCGATGCCGTCGGCGCGTCGGTTTCGGCCGAGCTGTTCCGTAACGGCATGCTGGCGCTGGGCGTCAGCCTGTTGATGATCCTGGCCTATATCTGGTTTCGCTTCGAATGGGAGTTCGCGGTCAGCGCCGTGGTGACCCTGGTGCTGGACCTGACCAAGACGATCGGCTTCCTGGTGCTGACGCATTTCGAATTCGACCTGGTCATGGTCGCGGCGATCCTGACGATCCTGGGCTATTCCACCAACGACAAGGTGGTGGTCTATGACCGGGTGCGCGAAAACCTGCGCAAATACCGCACCATGCCCTTGGCCGAACTGATCGACCTGTCGATCAACGAGACGCTGAGCCGCACCCTGGGCACGTCCTCGACGGTGTTTCTGGCCGCCCTGCCGCTGGCATTGTTCGGGGCCAGCCTGTCGGGCTTCGCCTGGGTGATGCTGTTCGGGATCGTGGTCGGGACCTCGTCCTCGATCTTTATCGCGGCGCCGCTGCTGCTTCTGCTGGGGGAGAAGCGGCTTCGGCGGGACGCCCGTCCGGCGCGCTGACCGGCGGCAGGCAGGCGGCTTTCGATCCGCTGTCGGTCTGGCCGATGCAGGCCAGCATCGATTCGATCGCCTGCCGGACCTGGTGCTGGCCATCGGCGGACGGGTGCAGCATGTTCTCGGCCGCCAGATGGCGGGCATAGAGCGTGTCGGCCACCAGACCCCGGGCCTGGTCGCGCATCAGGCCGCCATCGGCCAGGCGGCCGCTGACCATGCCCTGGGCGATGAAATAGGTATCGATGCTGAGATAGGCCTGCAGCGGCAGGGGCAGTTCCGACATCGGCTGGATCGCCGGCGCGGGCCGCGACGCCTGGCATCCGGCGGCCATGACGCAGCCCGCCAGGCCCAGGAAGCACGCCAGGCCGCGCCCGGACGGCCGGATCGAGGTGCGCGAAGGGCGGCATCGGTTCATCATGGTCGCGATGCTAATGCCCAGCCCCGGCACTCCGCAAGCACGGGCGCATCACGAGTACGCCCGGGACAGGCGCGCGGCGCATGCCACGCGGTCCGGCCCGGGTGCGAGAGGCCGGGACTTAGGGCGCCGCGCCCCTGGTCGCCAGCAGGTCGCGAATTTCCGTCAGCAGGATTTCGCTGCGGGGCGGCGGGGGCGGTTCGGCCGGGGCTTCGGCCGGCTTGGCGGTCAGCTTGCCGACCAGCTTGACCACCCAGAAGATCGCGAAACCGACGATCACGAACTGGATCACCGCGTTCAGGAACAGGCCGACATTGATGGTCACGGCACCGGCCTTCTGCGCGTCGGCCAAGGTTGGCAGATGCGGCCCGCGCAAGGTGACGAAGAAGTTGGTAAAGTCGATACCGCCGATCAGCAGGCCGATAAGGGGCGTGAACACGTCCTTGACCAGGCTGTTGACGATGGCGGTGAAGGCGGCGCCGATGATGATACCGACCGCCAGATCCACGACGTTCCCGCGCATCAGGAACGCCTTGAATTCGGAAACCCATCCCGGAGCGTGGATGGAGGGGGCCTTGCTTGCCATGGTTTCTCCTTTTTGCTCCACCTGACAGAGAGTTAATAGCAATCCGTCCGCCCGCCGGAAAACAGGAAATCCATCCGGGCCGCAACCCTGCCGCACGGCGTGGCGGGATTGCCGCACTGCCTGCCCCCGCCCCCGGCACGGAATCCGGCACAGAACTGGCACGGAATAGGCGTTGATCCTGCGCCGGGGCTCGTCTATACGCCCACCGGATACGCCCCCGGTCGGCATCGGCGGGCCCAACATGAAGGTTTGACGATGAAATCCGGCATTCACCCCGACTACCACGACATCACCGTCATCATGACGGACGGCACCGAATACAAGACCCGCTCGTGCTACGGTACGCCGGGCGCGACCCTGCGCCTGGATATCGACCCGAAATCGCACCCGGCGTGGACGGGCGTGCAGCGCATGCTGGACACCGGGGGCCAGGTGGCGAAGTTCAACAAGAAATTCGGTGGTCTGGGACGCCGCACCAAAGCCTGACCCCGCAGGCGGGCGGCCCGTTCGCACGGGCCGCCCCGGTCAGTTTTTCGCCAGTCAGTCATCCGACAGGCCCCGCCCCCTTGAAACGGGGGGTGGGGCTTCTCACGTCAGGGCTACGGAAACGCCATCCGGGTTTCCGCCAGACAGGCCGCGGTCCGCTCGCCGAGGGACCGATCGGCGGCCTGCTGATACCGGACCTTGCCGTTGAGGAGGTTGACATGACATATGATTTCGCGCCCCTGTTCCGGACGGCCATCGGCTTCGACCGGCTTGCGCGCCTTGTGGACAATGCCGCGCAGAGCCCGGCAGCGTCGTCCTATCCACCCTATAACATCGAACGGCTGGGCGATGACAGCTACGTGCTGACGATGGCGGTAGCCGGGTTCGGCCCGGACGATATCGACCTGACCGTGCAGGACAACATGCTGATCGTGGCCGGACGTGTCGCGGCCGCTTCATCCGCCGGGGAATGGCTGCATCGCGGCATCGCGAACCGTGCGTTCGAGCGGCGCTTCGTTCTGGCCGACCAGATCCTGGTCGAAAGCGCGGACCTGACGAACGGATTGCTGCGCATCGCCGTCAGGCGCGTGGTACCCGAGGCGCTGAAGCCGCGGCGTATCCCGGTCACGTCCAGCGTGGCGCGGGCGACCGTATCGCAGCCGGCGATATCCGAGCCCCCGGCGTCCGAATCCGTGGCGCCAGAGCACCAAGCCTCGGAACACCAGGCCTCAGAACATCAGGCCGAGGCGCCGGCGGCTAATGACGGCGGCGTGCCATCGTCGGGCCACGCCGCGTAACAGGCCCGTCTCGGGCCCATGGGCGATGCCCGTGAACGATATCAGAGGGGTCGGGCCCAGGGTCCGGCCCCTTTTTTCTGCCCGATTTTTACCGCCTGACCGCGCCATCAGCCCTTGACCGCGCCCCCTGGCCGGGCCCATATCCATGCCCAAGTCTTTGCGCGTCCGCAGGCACGCAAATGGCGCCCCGGCAAGGGGTGCCGGAATGGGAGGAGGGCCTGCGTGGCGCCACCCATTGCCGAGCTAGGACCCGTCATAATGAATGCACTGCCCCTGATGCCGAAGGCCACAGCCGTGTGGCTGATCGAGAAGACGGCGCTGACCTTCACCCAGATCGCGGAATTCTGCGGCATGCATCCGCTGGAAGTCCAGGCGATCGCCGATGGCGAAGTCGCGCAGGGTATCGTGGGTTATGACCCCGTCGCCAATCATCAGTTGCGGCAGGAAGACATCGTCCGTTGCGAGGCCGATCCCGAGAAGCGGCTGAAGCTGATGGCGTCCTCCAACCCGATCCATCGCCGCTCGAAGGGCGCGCGCTATACCCCCGTCGCCAAGCGCAATGACCGGCCGGACGCCATCGCCTTCATCCTGCGCAACTTTCCGCAATTGTCGGAACAGCAGATCGTCAAGCTGCTGGGCACCACCAAGGACACCATCGCCAAGGTGCGCGACCGGCAGCATTGGAACAGCGCGAACATCAAGCCGCGTGATCCGGTCATTCTGGGCCTGTGCAGCCAGACTGACCTGAACGCCATGATCCAGGCCGCCAACGAACGCCTGGCCCGCGAAGGCCACGCCGTTCCCGCGCCGCTGGAGATCGACGAAGACGTCGCCTGATCCCCAGTCACCTGATCGCTGGTCACCTGATCGCTGACGGCTTGAAATCCCGCGCGTTTCCGGGCCTGAAATCCTGTGGATTTCAGGCTGGAATTTCAAGCGTGGATGTCAAGCCGGGCGGGACAGGCGTTCGATCTCTTCCTTGATGCGCAGCTTCTCCAGCTTCAGCCGGCGCAGCACGCTGCTGTTGGGGGAAGGCCGCCGGTCTTCATCGTAAATCCGGTCGTCGAGGCGGGCATGACGCAGTCGCAGACTGTGAATCCTGGCTTCGTGGGACATGAGACCTCCGGTGCCTAAAAAGACGATTTGGGCAGACTAAGCCCGACCGTCCGCGGCCGCACATGCTATGTTTGCAGGACTTGGCGAGGTGGTCATGCATCTCGCCATCCGGCGGGGAATCGATAGAATGTCCCGGCGACCACATGCTAGACGGACCCCATGCTGACAGACCGGGACACCATGCTGCGGAAACTGCACGAATTGCGCAGCGAGCACCGCGACCTTGATACCGTCATCAACCGCCTGGCACAGCATCCGATGGACCAGCTCCAGCTTCAGCGCCTGAAGAAACGCAAGCTGCTGCTGAAGGATGAGATCGCCTGGCTGGAGAGCCGCCTGATCCCCGACAGTATCGCCTGATTCGAACCCATTCCGCCGAAAGCCTGCCGTGTGAGCGACATGTCCCCTCCCCCTGAATCCCAGGCTCCATCCGAGCCCGCCTCCGCGGCCCTGGCCGCGCGCGTGGGCATCATCATGGGCAGCCAGTCCGACTGGGAGACCATGCGCCACGCGGCGGCGGTGCTCGAAGGGCTGGATGTCGCGCATGAGGTCCGCATCGTCTCGGCCCATCGCACGCCCGACCGGCTGGCCGACTATGCGCGGGGCGCCGCGGGACGCGGCCTGTCCGTCATCATCGCCGGCGCCGGGGGGGCCGCGCATCTACCCGGCATGTGCGCGGCCTGGACACTGCTGCCGGTTCTGGGCGTACCGGTGGAATCCCATGCGCTGAAGGGCATGGACAGCCTGCTGTCCATCGTCCAGATGCCCGGCGGCGTGCCGGTCGGCACGCTGGCGATCGGCAAGGCCGGGGCGACCAATGCGGCGCTGATGGCGGCATCGATCCTGGCTCTGGGCAATGCGGCCTTGTCCGCCCGGCTGGCCGCATGGCGGGCGGAGCAGACCCGGTCGGTGGCCGAGGCGCCGATCCGATGACCCTGCCCGCCGGTGCCCTGCCCCCCAATTCCGTGCTGGGAATCGTCGGCGGCGGCCAGTTGGGCCGCATGTCGGCAATAGCTGCCGCACGGCTGGGATTCCGTGCCCATATCCTGACCGACGAACCACGGGGGCCAGCCGCCCAGGTGGCCCATGCGGTGACGGTCGGCGCCTATGACGATGCCGATACGTTGCGCCGCTTCGCCGCGGCGGTGGACGTGGTGACGTTCGAGTTCGAAAATATCAGCGCCGACGGGCTGGAATTGCTGGCGGAACTGCGGCCGGTGCGTCCGTCGGGCGATATTCTGCGCATCAGCCAGGACCGGATCGCCGAAAAGCGTTTCTTGACGGACGCGGGGATTCCCGTGGCCCCCTGGGCGGAGATCCATGACGCGGGCGACCTGGATACGGCCATCGGCGTGCTGGGCCTGCCCTTCATCCTGAAGACCACCCGCCTGGGTTATGACGGCAAGGGGCAATGCCGGGTGCAGGCTGCAGACGACGCACGCCCTGCCTTCGCGGCACTCGCCCCGCATCCGCTGGTCGGCGAGGCGATGATCGACTTCGCCTGCGAAATCAGTGTGATGGTCGCACGGGGCCTGGATGGCGGCGCCGTGACGTTCGACGTGACCGAGAACCGCCACCGCGACGGAATCCTGGATCTCAGCCTGGCCCCCGCGCGCGTGCCCGAAGCCGTAGCGGCACAAGCGCGCGCGATCGCGATCCAGGTCGCCGCCGCGCTGGATCTGGTGGGCCTGCTGGGGGTCGAGATGTTCGTGGACCGCGATGGCACGGTGCTGGTGAACGAGATCGCCCCGCGCCCGCATAATTCCGGCCATTGGACGATGGATGCCTGTCCGGTCGACCAGTTCGCGATGCATGTCCGTGCCGTGACCGGCCTGCCCTTGCCGCCCGCGATCCGCCATTCCGACGCGGCGATGAAAAACCTGGTCGGTCCGGACGACATGGCGTTATGGCCCGACATCGTCGCGACCCCGGGCCTGCTGCCGCATCTTTACGGCAAGGACGCGGCCCGCCCCGGCCGCAAGATGGGGCATGTCAATATCCTGTTTCCTCATGGCGCGCTGCCTGGAGAATTCGGCGTGCGAGCCTCGCTCGGCCCCCTCGCCCGCCGATAAGGGCCTCCTGGAGGGTGTTGTGATCAGCGGGCCATTATCGCAATGCGTCGCAACGATAGATGAAAAACCGCGCGACGCTGATTTTCCGCCCCTGCTCGTTCGCCCATGGGAACGGCACGGGGGGCGTCCATGCGGCGCCAGGATCGTCGATCGCCTGGCGCGTCACGATCAGGGCCGAAAGGCCGGGTGACGCCGCGCAGACCATCGCGAGGTCGGCCCGGTGGAGCGGCAGGACGCGTTGGTCCTTGCCGAGGGTGCAATAGGGCGGCAGGTCGAAATCCAGCGTGTGGAGGCGGCTGAGCGTATCGAAACGCTGCCGAAACGCCGCGGCGGTCGCGCGGGAAAAGAGAATTCCGGCCCCTTGCTCACATGAAAAATAGCTGCTGCGCCGCAACACCAGCCAGGGAACGGTGACGTCGCCATCCCAATAGATCGGGCCCTCCGGCGGGAGGAGGCGCGTCAGTGCCGGAGGAGCCTGGCCCTTGTCGATAAAGCGCTGCCAGGGCGTCGATTGATCCCAGTTCATCACGGTCAGCGGCGCCAATATGCCCGCCAGCACGGTCACGCCGATCCGGCTCCGGCGGGACGCCGATTCCCCGCGCAGTTGCCACAGGCCCCAAAGTGCCAGCGTTGCCAGTCCGATACCGTACAACGGACGCCAGAACGGGTCCTGCGTGCGCATGACATAATGGAGGCCAAGCAGCGCGAAGGCGAGACAACAGGCGACGACCAGCCGCGCCAATATGCGGCAAAGGCCGGAAACCGGACGGCAATAATGATGCTCGTAAAGCGATAACAGGCAGGCGAGGATCGCCATGGGGGCCGCGGCAAACCCGGCGGCCGGGGCGAAGCTCGCAAGGATCAGCAGCCCGTATGTGAAGCCCAGCACCGCCGGAACGCCGGTCGGATTCGCCCAGCCTGCCCTGATCACGCGTGCCCAGAGCATGCCGCCGAGCAGATAGACGACAAGATTCAGCAGCCATAGGGCGCGCCATGCCTGGATGTCGATGATCAGCACATTATGCAGCAGGTCCCCGCCCAACGCTGTCAGCGCGATCCCGCCCAGCGCGGCCATGGCGGTCGCAGCCAGAAAACGCCGTTCCCGGCGCTGGGCATAGCGCATCGCGGCAAGCAGGAGCGCGAAGCTGCCGACGAGCGGAAGCCAGTAGGTCGCCCCCCATTCCGTGATGAAGCACTGGGGGTCCAGGGTGCCGGCCGAGGCCAGCCAGGCCCCGTCCATCCGGACCGTCAGCCGGACGAAGGGCTCGACACCCGAAAAGGCCAGGGCGATGACGATCGAAGCCGCGCCCGCCCCCGCCAGCCAGAGAACCGGACGGCGCATGGCGTGATAGAGAAAAAACGCAGCAATCGCCCCAGATGTCATCAATGGATGAATCGCGAGCGACAGGAGCAGAAGCAGGGCGGCCAGACCGTTGCGGCCACGCAGCATCGCCCCCAGGGCAAACAGGCTGACGGCTTCGGCAAACAGGCGGGGGGTCAGGATCGGCTCGCCCGGGCGGACCAACGTTCCGCCGCCGAACTGGATGGCGACCGCAGTCACGATGGCGGGTATCGCGACGGCGCGATCGCGGAACAGGCCCGTCGCAAGCGTGGCCACCCCGCCCAGCCACAACAGGCACCCCAGCAGGCAGAACGCCAGGCTGCCGTACCCGACACCGAATGTGTGCAGAAAAGGACTGTAGAGATAAGAAAAGGCCGAAAACCGGTCCTGCGACCCGTAATGCAGGAACAAATCGTCATTGAATCGCCCGGGCATCATGTGGCTGAGGGCTTGCAGGGTATAGAGCCGCGCATCCCCTATGATCCCGCCATAGGGACGGGCCGCGCCCCATAGGACGAGCACCAGCAGGACGACAAGGCACCCGCGCCACCAGTCGGGCCGGCCGGCGGCGTCGCGATCCGCCGTCACGCCGCTGGGCGGATCGGTCGCATCCGGCATGATCATCCGGCCAATGCGAGTTCGGGCGCCGCGGCGGGCTGGTCCGGCGGCTGGCGCGTTTCCTCGTGATACTCGGCGTCCTGGTTGACTTTCCAGGCGTCATAAAGCACCTGTCCGGCCAGGATGTTGCGTGCCACCAATATCGCCGTCATCATCGCATGGTCCTGGTTGTTGTAGCGATGCATGCCGTTGCGACCGACCAGATGCAGGCCGGGGCATGCCGCGTCCAGGGCGGTGCGGATTGCCGAAACGCGTGCCTGGTATCCGTCGTCATAGATCGGATAGGCCTTGGGCTGGCGCACCACCGCTCCGTCCAGGATATCCTCGGGCCGGGCCAGTCCCAGCCGCACCAGCTCGTCGGTCGCGAGGGCGACCAGATCGGCATCCGGCATGTGCCACAACGAATCATGCTCGAAACAGAAATATTCCAGCCCGTAGCAGGCATGGCCGGGCAGCGGCACCATATCGGGCGACCAGGATTTGAAATTCTGGATACGCCCCACCTGGACATCCGGATCGTGAATATAAATCCAGTTATCGTCGAACAGACCCTCATTCTTCAGGATCAGGGCGACGACCAGGAAATCACGATAACGCAGCTCCCCTGCCGCGGCCAGGACCGATGGCGGTAAAGGCGGGGTCACGATCGGCGCCAGATCGCGCATGGGCATGCTGGAAATGACATGATCGCAAACGAAATCATGATTCCGCCCCTGCTGATCGCATGCGGTGACGCGCCAGCGCCCGCCATCCAGCCGCTCCAGCGCACAGACGCGCCGCCCCATCAGCACCTGGCCGCCCATCGCCTCGACCTTGCGCGCCGCCGCCTCCCACAGCATTCCGGGGCCGCGGCGGGGATAACGGAACCGGCCGATCAGGGTCTTGATCACCTGCCCGCGCGGCCGGCGCGACGATTGGGGCCGCAGCGCGTGCCAGATCGCCTTGCCCAGCGACAGGCCCTTGATGCGCTGGGCCGCCCAATCGGCGGATATGTCGCGGCAGGCCATGCCCCAGACCTTTTCCGTATAGGTCCGGAAGAAGATTTCGAACAGGCGCCGCCCGAACTGGTTGGTGACCCATTCCTCGAAATTGCGCGGCGATGGGTTCGGCCGCAGCCGCGCCCGAAGATAGGACGCGACACAGCGCACCGCCTCGACGACGCCCAGCTTGGACAGCGCGTCCGCCGCCCGCAAGGGATAATCGAACAGAGCCCTCTTGTAGTAGATACGCGATTTTCTGGGACGCTCCAGAAATCCTTCATCCAGGATTTCATCCCAGAGCGCCTCGATCTCGTCGGACTTCGAGAAGAAACGATGGCCGCCGATGTCGAAGGCGAACCCCTTATAGGTCTCGGTCCGGGAGATCCCTCCCACATAATGGGGGTCCTGCTCCAGAACGGTCACGCGGATCCCGCCCCTGCCGAGCACGTAACCGGCGGTCAACCCCGCCGGACCGGCACCGATGCAGACGACTGACAGGGGGTCATTCATTCCTGTTTTCCTTGATCAGGCAGAATCACGATGCGATCGGGTAGCAGGCCGATGCATGCAAGGTCACGGCGGACAGCGGCGGCGGCAGGTTAGCCCAATATTGCGATTGCAGCACGACCGTGACGAATTGCCCCGACGCCGTCGTCAGCCCGTTGCACTGATTGGCGTTGGCCGTGACGGTGACGCCGGAAAGCACATTCGGCAGGCCCCAGTCGGCGGCCTCGGCAGCCGCGAAACCGTCCGGATCGGCGGCGCAGGTCGCAAGCGCGACGCAGCGCGCCGTAAGCGCGGCCGTTACCTGCAGCGTATTGCGCGTCCAGCAGAGCAGGCCGATTTCGATCGTACCGACCAGCAGCGTGATGAAAATCGACCCGACGATCGCGAATTCGACGATCGCCACTCCGCGTCCATCACGCGCTACGCACCTCCGGCCCGGTCGCGTCATTGCAGCCTCACGATCGCGTTCTCCTGCAACGTGGTCGATGCGAGCATGGCGAAGAACGGCATCAGCGGCGCATAGCTGTAGGATGCCGAAATCGTCATGTAGGTGCCGGGCATGGTCGTATCCGCACAAGGCGTGCCGGGTGTTCCCGCGGTCAGGGTCGTGACCGGCGGCGTGTTTCCCTGGCCGGACTGCACGCAATGCGTGCTGGGTGCGCTGACCGTCACGGTCAGGTTGGCCAGGCTGCTGGACGCCAGGACCGCGTTCCTGACATCCGTCGGCGAAACCGAACCGTTGTTTCCCGACGCATTCTGTTCCATGGCGAAGGCATAATTCGCCCCCCCTTCGACGGCCGCCGCCATCGCGATCCGGTCCCACAAGGCCAGCGGAAAATCGCTGACCCCGGCAAGGATGATCAGGAGCAAGGGGGCAGTCAGGGCGAACTCCACGGCCGCCACGCCGGCCTGTGCATGTCCCCGGGCGCGGCCCGGTATCATTGCACCAGGCTCGCGACGCCGGAAAAGTCATAGATCGGCGTCATGCCGGAGGCCTGGCAATTGCTGTCGGAAAACTGGCCGCCTCCGTTGAAAGTTACGGTAGAGGCGACGATATACAGACAGTTCCCCGATGCGGAATTGCTGCCGTTGACGATCAGGTTCGCATTGGGGGCGTAAATCGAACCCGTCATATTGATGGCCGAACCGCCATTCAGTTGAAACGCGGAATTGGTCGAGCCGAACAATAATCCGGCCGTGCCCCCCGTGGCGGGAGCCGTCAGATTGACGTCGGCATTGCCGTTGATATTGACGTTGCCATTGGTGATGATCGTAACGCCCGTGCCGGTCAGCGTCACGTTTCCATTCACGTTGAAATCCCCGTTAATGTAGTAGATTCCAGGATTCAACGTATAGGTGCCCCCATTCAGCGACCATGAATAGGCGTCTCCGGCCGGTGGGGGATTGAGCGTGGTCTGGCCCTGCGGCAGTTGGATCGTCTTGGCCGGCAGGCTCAGTTGGTCTTTATAGAGGCTGGAATAGGGATCGCTCTCCTGCGGTGCGCCCTGCACGCAGGTAACCGCCGAACAGGTGGAATTTCCGTTCTGCGTGATCGTGCCGCCGGCGATCAGATTTGATACATTGACGCTGGGCGTGCCGTTGATGGTCAGAGACCCGTTGGTGCGCAGGTCGCATCCCGGCATCTGAAGCGACGCGTTTCCGTTCAAAACGGTAAAGCTGACGCTGGACAATGCGAGGACGCAGGCAACGGCGCCGTTGCTGCGTTGCGCCAGCTTCGCCACTGCCCGGGCCGACACCGGCTGGGTGGCCGAGGACAGGAACAAACCGCTGAACATCCGCGGCACGGCCTGGGTGATGGAAACGGTGATCGTGGACGGCGCGGCGAATGTCACCGTCGCGGCATAGGCGCCATATATGTCGGTCAGCGTATCGGTTCCGGCGCCGCCGCGCGTCCCGGCCGGCAGGCCATTCAGTTCGGCCACCGTCGCCGCGGTGCCGAGCGCGTCGGACACCTGCTGACTGACCCCGTAGCGCATCGCACCGGCCGCCGAGGCGAGATCGGCGGTACGCTGCAATTCCATGCGCGTCATCGCCCAGTAGCTGACGTCGATTCCCAGCCCCAGGATACCGATCAGCACCGGCAGCGCCAGCGCGACCAGCAGCGCGACCGCGCCACGTTGCGCCCCCGGGATCGGAAAGCCGCCACGGAACGCCGCGCCCCGCATGTTCAGGCCACCATGTTCAAGGCAGAATCGCGGGGGGCTGGAGGCCCGAATGCGCGTCGCGCGCCGCCGCATAGTCGGCCAGGGCCTGCGCCACTTGCCGCTGGCCCAGGTCCGCCGACAGGATGCGCGCGGCCTCGGCCCGCTGCCCCCCCATCGCGAGCACCGCCGCCAGGTCGTGGCGCAGCTTGCGCGACGCATTGGCATCCGCGCCATAAGGGCGCATCAGGCGTTCGGCATCCTCTACGTCGCCGCTCATCGCCAGAGAGAGCGCCAGATTGACCTGGGCGCCGATCATGTCCGGATCCGCCGCAAGCGCCAGGCGATAGGCCTGCTGCGCATCCAGGTGCCGGCGCAGCAGGTCACGGGCGACCCCCATATCGTTCAACGCCACCGCATTGCGCGGATCACGATCGGCCGCCGCCTGGAATGCGATTTCGGCCGCGGCGGGATCGTGGGCCAGCAGGCAGCGGCCCAGCCCGATCTGGGCCCCGACCAGGTGAGGCGCGCGCAGCAGCGCCGCGCGATAGACCCATTCCGCCTGGCCCAGTTGGCCCATCGCGGTCAATGCGTCTCCCTTGATCTGCAGCGCCTCGGCATTCTGCGGGTCTGTGCGCAGGATCGCTTCCGTTGCCTGCAGGGCGATCTGCGGCGCACCGCCGACCAGGGCGGCACGGGCCACGGTGACGCTGGTGCCCGAGGTCCCTGACGGGCCGGCCGCGCAGGCCCCCAGGAGCACGGTCCCCAGGCACGCGATCACTGCCGCGACGAAACCCGGCTTCATACCCGCACGCGATCCGCAAATGATAAACTGGTCATGATCGTCCATGATGGTGAAAGGAACGCGCGACCTGAATCCCGGCCGGGCCGCCGGCCACCAGGAAGACGCACGGCATGATGAAAAACAGCGTCGGCAAGGTCAGCAGGACACCCAGCCGCGCCGCGCCGGCCTCGTAACGGGTCAGCATCTCATGCCGCAATTCGGCCGACAGGCCGCGCAACGCGTCGGTGATCGGCGTACCATATTGCTGCGTCTGCAACAGGGTCGTCGCCAGGCGCCGCAACCCGTCCACCCCGGACCGGGCGCCCAGATTGCCCAGCACGACGCGCGTATCGGCGATGACGCTCAGTTCATTGGCGGTGCGGGCGAATTCGGCCGCGACGGCCGCATTGGCATGTTCCAGTTCCACGCTGACCTGGACGATCGCCGCCCCCAGCCCGACGCCGGCCTGGGTACAGATGACCATCACGTCCAGCGCATCGGGCAATCCGGCCTCGAGCTGCTTGAGATAGGCGTTGCGCCTGGCCCGCAGGATATAGTCCGGCGTCAGCAGTCCCGCGATCGCCAGCGCGGCCGGCAGCACGTGACGGAACAGGGCCGGCATCCCTGCAAGCCGCGGCAGGAACAGGAAACCGACCAGCGGCAGGCCGATCGCCAGCAGGATCTTGGCACCGATGAACAGGCTGACCGCGTTCGCACCCTGCGCCCCGGTCGAGGTCAGAGTCTCGCGCAGTTCGTCCAGCGTGCCGGTGGACAGCAATCCGCGCTTGACGATCACCTGTCCGATCGCCGAGACCAGCCGCACGGAGGAGGCCCGGAATTCGCGGATCCCGTCGGCCCCGGTCCTGGCGCCGGCCTTCCCGCCCCTGGGATCGCGCAGCCCGCGCATACGTGCCCGCAGGCGCCTCCGCTGCGCGAGCAGATGCGCCGCGGCGGCCAGGCAGGGCAGCATGGCGGCCATCAATCCGGCCAGGGCGAACAGCAGCGGGCGGTTCACGACAGCGTCCTGCGAATGATCGTGCGCATCACCAATATGCCCATCCCCAGGGACACGGCCGCGAAACCCAGCAGGACATGGCCTGCCGGATCGGTGAACAGGGTGCCGATATAAGACGGGTTCGTGACCCACAGGATCAACCCCAGCGCCACCGGCAGGATGCCCAGAACGGTCGCGCTGGCGCGCGCCTCGGACGCCAGGGCATGACCGCGCGCCTTCAGCGCCAGGCGCTTGCGAATGACATCCGCCAGGCCGTCGAGCGCGCCGCTCAACGACCCGCCCGTCTGGGCCTGCAAGGCCAGGGCGGTGGCGAAAAAACGATATTCCGGCAGGCCGGAACGCATCGCCATTTCGCGCAGGCTGTCTTCCATGGACATGCCGATCGAAATCTGCTCGGCCATGCGTGCGAATTCCGGACCGGTCGGTTCGGCGGCCTCACGCGCGACCGTCCGCATCGCCTCCATCACCGAAATCCCGACCCCGACCGAACGCACGATCATCGCCAGGGCATCGGGGAATTGCTGCAACTGCCGATTGCGGCGCTTGTCCATCATCCAGCCGAAGACGCTGCGGCACAGGAAGATCCAGACGCCGACCATCACCGGGAACCCCAGGATTCCAAGGAAGCCCACAACCATCGAAAACAGCGACGCGACAAGGATGAAGGCGCCGATCGGCACCATCCACCAGGGCACCTGGTATTGGTCGGCCCGGGCCATGTCGACCCCCAGCAGGTCGGCCAGCCGTTCCGCGATCGGACGCCTGGCGTGTGTCCGGGGCCGGAAGGCAGAGGGCTCGAGCGGGCGAACGACCCGATAGGGCACCGAGACGGCGGCCAGGCGCGCGTCGCGTCGCCGCGCCTGCCGCTGCATGCGCGACACCAGGATCCCGCTGACCACCATGCCCAGCAGCGACAGGCAGGACAGGACCAGCAGCCCCGCCAGCATCAGCCGTCCGCCTGTTCAAGGGCGGCGAACCATTCCCGCTCCAGCCCGAAATAGGCGAGGCGCTGCTGGCAGGCGGGCGGGACCCGGCTGACCTTGTAACGGCCGATCAACCTTCCGTCATGGCCTTCGCCCTGGATTTCAAAGCGAAACACGTCATTGAGGGTGATCACGTCGCCTTCCATGCCGCATATTTCGGTCACCTGGGTAATGCGGCGCCCGCCGTCACGCTGGCGTTCCACCTGGATGATCAGGTCCACCGCGCCCACGATCTGGGTACGGATCGCGCGTGACGGCAGGCCCATATTGCCCATCTGCACCATGTTCTCGATCCGCGTCAGCGCATCGCGGGTGGTGTTGGCATGCACCGTGGACATGCTGCCGTCATGACCGGTATTCATGGCCTGCAGCATGTCGAAGGCTTCGCCGCCACGGCACTCGCCGATGATGATCCGGTCGGGACGCATGCGGAGCGCGTTGCGCATCAGGTCGCGCTGGGCGATCTCGCCCCGCCCTTCGAGGTTCGCAGGGCGGGTTTCCAGGCGCACGACATGCGGCTGCTGCAACTGCAGTTCGGCCGCGTCCTCGACGGTGATGACGCGCTCGCCGGCATCGATCATCCGGGACAGCGCGTTCAGCAGCGTGGTCTTGCCCGACCCCGTGCCGCCGGAAACGATGATGTTCAACCTTGCCTTGGCCGCGGTCTGGAGCAGCCGCGCGACCGGAGGCGTCAGGGCGCCGAATTCGATGAGCCGGGCAAAATCGATGACCTTGCGGCCAAATTTCCGGATCGTCAGATAAGGCCCGTCCAGGGCCAGGGGAGAAAAGACGATGTTGACGCGCGAGCCGTCCGCCAGCCGCGCATCGGCCATCGGACTGGATTCATCGATGCGCCGCCCGACGGCCGAGGCGATGCGCTGGCATATGCTCGCCAGATGCGCCGTGTCGCGGAAACGGACCCCCGACAGGACCAGCCTGCCCCCATTCTCGATAAAGACCTTGTTCGGCCCGTTCACCATGATTTCGCTGACGGATTCGTTTTCCAGCAGCGGTTCCAGCGGCCCCAGGCCGAGCATGTCGAAGACCAGTTCCTCGGCCAGCGCCCGCTGTTCGCGGCTGTTCAACTGGATCCGCCGCTCGGTGGCGAGTTCCGAAATCAGATGTTCCAGGTCGGCGCGCAGCCGGTCCGGCGGCAGCACCGCGACGGCGGCGGGGTCCAGGCGGTCCAGGCAGGTGACCCGTAATTCGGCGATCATGGACGGCGGCACGCTCGGCGCCGATTCCGTGCCGGCAACGGGGCCCGCCGGGGCGGCGGCCGGGGCGGAATGGTCCGCCCTGGCGGTGGCGCCCTCGTCGGACCGACTGGCGCGCCGGCCGAATATGGGGGTCCCGAAATATGTCACGGGCGCCTCGCAAAAGGCAGCCACCGGCGCTTCGCGACATCGGTCGAAAGCATGCCGTGCCCGGTCGTGACGTCCAGCATCCCCACCGCATCGACCTGCCGCGCCAGATCCATCATCGCGGTACGAAAGGCGCCCCGGGCGGCGACCGCCGGCTCGCCCAGCGTCGCGGCGTTGCCGATCTGGCGCGGCAGGTCGGCAATGGTGATGTCGACGTTGGTCTTCAGCGCCTCTTCGACCTGGCCGCGGCTCAGCGCACCCGGGCGGCCCAGCCGGTTCAGCACCAGAACCGGGCGCTGCTTCTGCAGCGGCCCGGCCGGGACGTCCAGCAGGCGCAGCGTATCCCGCACCGACGCCAAGGTCGGTTCCAGCACCAGGACACGCTGATGCACCTGCGCCAGCAGGTCGCGATTCAGCGCGTTCGATACGAAGGGCACGTCGGCCACGACAAAATTATATCTCTGCCGCAGAACCCGCAGCAAAGCCTGCGCCGCCCCGGCGGCATAATCCAGTTCCGATGCGAAATCCATCTGGTCGGCCAGCACGTGCAGGCGTTCGGCGACCGGGCTGGTGGCCCGTTCGGCCAGCAGGACGTCGATTCTGTCCGGGGCTTCCAGCGCGCGCCGCAATCCGGACCCCACGCCGACATCCAGCAGGAACGCCGCCATTCCGCGATGCAGGTCCGAATCCAGCAACAGCGTGTGGCGATGCATGACCGCGCCGAACAGCCAGGCCAGATTGACGGCGACCGTGCTGGCGCCGACCCCGCCGCGCACGCCCGTGATCGTCACGCAGCGCCCGCCCAGATCCCGCTCGGGCAACTGCCCCCGCGTCAGGGGGCCGAATTGCCTTGCGATCTTCTCGCGCGTCAGCGGGCGCGGCAGGTATTCCGCAACCCCCAGCCCGCGCGTAACCTCGCGGTAGAAATCGGCGCTGTCCACCGAACCGATCAGCAGGACCGAGACATCCGGTTCCACCACCTGGGCCAGGTCGCGCAGGGCGCTGATCGGATGCTTCTCCTCGGCCAGGTCGATGATCAGGATCCGCGGGGTCGAATGCTTCTGCAGCGCCGCCATGGCCGTGCGCACGGTGCCGCGCCGGATATCGATCGCGGCGCCGACACTTTCGGTCAATCCGTCGCGCACCAGCGCCTCGGTGGCCGCGTCGGATACGTATCCCACCAGGAAAGGCCGGTCATGCCGGGCGACAACGGAGTCCGCGGGCTCGGGCTGGGCTTTTTCGACCGTGGCCATCATGGCTCAGTTTCCTCCGCCGCCGGACGGGCCCCCGCTTGATCCGCCGCCCGATCCACTGCCCGACGATCCGCTCACGCCGCCGGAAATGCCGTTGGTGGACGGCAACGCCTTGGGTTTGTCCAGCCTGATGCGTTCGACCGCCATAACCGGCGCCTGCGCATCGGGCGCCTCGCCGCCATGCCCTTCCCTCAGATCGCGCGGGTCGGCGACCATGGCGGCAAGATTGGCCGCGTTCGCGCCGGACGGATGCCATGCATAAGGCTTGTGATACGGATCCAACGTGCCACATCCGCCGACCAGCGGCAGGACGCATGACAGCAGGACGCACGAGAGCCCCCTGCGCGCCCGGAACAAGATTGTCGCGTTCATGGCCAGGTCCTCATTGAACGAAGAACCCGGCATCGCCTGGAATCTGCACGGGCTCGGCACGCTGTCGCGGCGCCACCTGGCGCATCAGCAGCAGACGTTCGATTTCAGTCGGGACGCCCGCCATGTCGGTCGGCGCGGCCAGGCGCGACCGGTTCGCCACCGGGCGGACGAGATAAGGCGTGACCAGGATCACCAGTTCGGTTTCCTGCCGGTTGAAGTTCGTCGAACGAAACAGCGCCCCCAACAGGGGCACGTCACCGGCGCCGGGAATGCCGTTGCTTGAATCGGTGGTCGAATCCTCCAGCAGGCCGGCGATGGCCAATGTCTCGCCGCTGCCCATCTCGACGGTCGTTTCGGCCCGCCGGACAGTCAGGGCCGGAATGACCGACGTCGATCCGGACGTCGTGACCGACACCGCGTTCTGGTTGCTCAACTGGCTGATTTCCGGGGCGACATGCAGGTTGATGCGTCCATTGCTGAAGACGGTCGGCAAAAAGGTCAGGCTGACGCCATAATCCTTGAAGGCGACCGAAATGGCGCCGGCCTGTTGCGCCATCGGGATGGGATATTGCCCACCCACCTGGAAGCTGGCGCTTTGTCCGCTCATGACCGTCAGATTGGGCTCGGCCAGCATCCGGACCAGGTTGTCCTGCGACAGCGCGTCGATGACGCCATTGACGTTGCTGCCCAGGCAGAACGGATTGCGCGTCGCGACGCAGGCAGCGCTGCTGCCGTTCACATTCAGGGTCAGGGCTGGAAAACTGCCGACCTTGCCGATATTGCCGACCGCCTGCCAGTTGATTCCCAACTGACGCACCACGTTGCGGTCCATCTCCGCGATCCGGACGCTCAGCGTCACCTGGGTCGCCGAGCGGATGGACAGACGGTTGCGCAGCCCCTGCCCTTCGGCCAGATATCCCCGGGCGATCTCTTCGGCCAGCGCCGCATCTTCCGGCGAGGCCACCGAACCGCTGAGCGTCAGGCCACGCGCGTCGGTCTGGACCGTGATGTGGCTGCCCGGCATCTGCCGGGCGATCCGGAGCTCGGCCTGCGCGGCCCCGTAACTTGACGGCAGGACGTCGATCGTGAATTGCGCGATCGTGTGCCCCTCGGCATCGGTTGCCATGACCGACGTCCGGCCGATCATCATGCCGTAGAGGAACATGCTGGTCGCGCTGGCCGGCCGTATCTGCGCGACCTTGGGATCGACCACGAAAATCTTCGCCGCCGGTCTTGGCAACGTGACCATGTGGCCGGCGCCGACCTCGAGACTGACCGCGCGCTCCCGGGCCGGGCCGGCTTCGTCGCGATGCGCCGCCGCGGCCGGGCCGGGCGCGACGGCCGGCAGGCAGGTCGCGACCGCAATCCGCACCAGGGCGCCGGCCAGGCGGGATTTCCCGAACATCAGTAGTGGATCTCCTTTCCGTCCGCTCCCCCCTGGTAAAGGGTCAGGGAGCGACCGTCCGCCGGATCGGATGCGTGGTCGTCATGCAATATGGCGGAAACGTCGCCGGCCCACGCCGCCGGCGGAGCCGGCTGGGGCACGGGCCCGACCTGGGCGGAGCGAACCGAAAGCGACAGGCGCCCCAGATGGACCGCCACCGACACACGCTCGGCATCGTCAGGCGTGACTTCGAGTGTCACGGTGCGGGCCTGCGGCTCGTTGCTGGCCGACGCGCCCTGCACCAGCCGGCGATCGATCGCGATCACGCGGACATTCGACAGCACGGTTTCCGCGGCCACGCGATGTTCGGCCGGCAACGAGCCGGCAAATGCCTGCGTCAGGATCAGATCGACATGATCGCCAGGCCAGATCAGGCCCGCTGTCCCGGTAATCGCGTCCACGCCGACCGTGACCGCGCGCATGCCCGGCTGCAGCGCCGCAGCGAGAAAGCCGCGATCGCCCGGCCGCAGCAGGTCGGTCGAACGAAGGATTGCCTGCGCCCCGACGCCGTGCAGCAGCATCGCACCCGCCAGCGCCTCACGCCCCTCGGCACTGTCCTGCGTCACGTCGGCGCCCTCCTTGCCCTGCGGCACCCGAATCGCAATGATATCCTCGGGCTTCAGCAAGTTCCCCGCATCCAGAGGACGCGCGGCCGCCAGGATCTGCAGGGTCGGGGGCGCCGCCGGCCGGGCGGTCGCCGGCGGCCGGGTGGCGATCCATGCAACGGTCCCGAATCCACCCAGGCCGACAGCCATCAGAATGAAGAAAATCAGCCGAAACATGATCAGTCACGCCCTACAGGAGAACGATAACGCTTCCGACTGCGATGGCGCACACATAGGGAAGCGGGCATCCGCGATGGAGCCGCCAGCGCTCGATTCGCAACACCCGCGCGATTCGCCCCCGTGGTATCGCGCCGCCGCCCCGTTCGGCGACAAAGGTCCGGGCCATGAGATAAAGGACAGCCAGAACGCCGCCCGCCAAAGTCACGGCAAGAACCAGGTCCGGGATCTGCCGAGGCTGAATCGCCAGACCGACCGCCCCGAGCAGCTTGACGTCCGCACCGCCCATCCAGCCGCGCGACCAGCAGGCAAAGCCCAGGCAAAACAGGATTCCCCCCGATATCAATCCCGCCAGCGCGTGATGCCGGATGATCGCAAGGGAAATACTTGACAGCGCGACAAGCGATACAAGCCAATCGGGAATCAACCGCACCGCAATATCACGAAGAGCTGCCCACAGCAGGAGGAGAGCGAAGCCCGCACCCACCCCCTGCGCCAGACATGCCTCCATGTCACACAACATAAAATCGCGTCTGAATACGGTTCTGTTCCACCGCAGAGAACAATATCAGCTTGTGACTTTATTGCTGATGGCAGAAAAGACGCCGCTCAGATTGGTACCCAATGTTGTCAGCGCGCCGATCGCGACCACCGCCACAAGCGCGGCGATCAGGCCATATTCAAGCATGGTCACGCCACGCCGATCATGCTTCAGACTCAGCAGCGTCTGCAGATACTGCATCATTACTTGACACTTTCCTTGTTTATATAAACACAAAAGCCCTTGATTCAAAGGACATCGGGAACGCACGCCCCGCAATGTGCGTGTTAAGCAATCATTAACAACCTAGCGCGAAGCTTTAAGGCTGTCCATATGGTCACCCTGGAAAAACAGGGAAAACTTTTCCTGGTCCCCCTCATTCCGCCCCGGGCCGCCGGCCGATGCCGGCTCCGCCGCCGCAAGCGGTGCTCCAGAGCTTTCCAAATTTAAGATTTTGTGACAGCGCCACACCGGCAACAGGCACAATATTCCTTTCCACAAGAATTCCGACCCACAATCAGTCCGGTCCCACAAATCCAGCTTTATTCATTTCTTTTTCAAAATCATATACCATATTCCTGCTACTTCTGGTACGGATCATTCCTGAATGTTATTATTTCAAAATGATACAGCCAACGCGAACCTTATGGTCCTCCGTTTTTCCTGAACGCGGCATCTGTTCAGACGCGATTGATACCGTGGCCGGCCAAGCCTAGCTTTCTCCCGACACCCGAGTGCCGGAGATCATCCATGGGCATGCTCGTTGAAGGACAATGGCGTGATGTCTGGTACGACACGTCGTCGACCGGCGGTCGATTCGTCCGCACAGACGCCGCCTTTCGCAACTGGATCACCGCGGATGGGCGTCCCGGCCCGTCGGGCGGCGGGGGCTTCGTGGCCGAGGCCGGACGCTACCATCTCTATGTCTCCCTTGCCTGTCCCTGGGCGCACCGCACGCTGATCATGCGCGCCTTCAAGGGGCTGGAAGGGATGATTTCCGTGTCGGTCGTCCATTGGCTGATGCTGGAGCACGGCTGGACCTTCGCCGCGGCGCCGGGCGTGGTGCCCGATCCGCTTTTCGGCGCGGCCTTTCTGCACCAGATCTATACCGTCGCCGCGCCCCGCTATAGCGGACGCGTCACGGTGCCCGTCCTGTGGGACAAGGCACGCGGGACGATCGTCAGCAATGAATCGTCCGAGATCATCCGGATGTTCAACAGCGCCTTCGACGGGATCGGCGCGGCACCTGGCGATTTCTATCCGCAGGCGCTGCGTCCCGAGATCGATCGGATCAATGCCCGCATCTATGACACGGTCAATAACGGCGTATACAAAAGCGGTTTCGCAACCACCCAGTCAGCCTATGACGACGCGATCCTGCCGCTGTTCGACACGCTGGACTGGCTGGAGGCACGATTGTCGGGGCAGCGCTGGCTGGTCGGGCCGACCATGACCGAGGCCGATATCCGCCTGTTCACCACGCTCATCCGCTTCGATGCCGTCTATGTCGGCCATTTCAAGACCAATCTGCGCCGGATCGCGGATTATCCGCATCTTTCGGCGTATCTGCGCGACATGTACCAGACCCCCGGGGTCGCCGGCACGGTGAATTTCACGCACATCAAGAACCATTATTACCAGAGCCACCGATCGATAAATCCTCACGGCGTGGTCCCGGCGGGACCGGCGCTGGATCTGGACAGCCCGCCAAACCGCGCAGCGCTCGGCTGAATATCCGGCGATACGGGTGGGGATCGGTACAAGGCGCCTTCCGTCGGCCATGCGGCGACGCATGCGGGCTGCCGCCTTTCCGCGCTTCGGATAAAAAACGGAAACAAATACTTTCTTTCATTTTTGTTTTTGCACCCCGGCACCTGGGATAACACGTCCTCAGACGCCAATCGCCACCGTCCGGCGCCGTTCCGTCAGGAGAAGAGAAATGACCAAGGTTCTTGTTCTTTATTATTCGACATATGGCCATATGGAGACGATGGCCGAGGCAGTTGCCGAAGGAGCCCGGGCAGCGGGAGCGCAAGCCGATATCAAGCGCGTACCCGAGACCGTGCCGGAGGACATCGCCCGCGCGAACCATTTCAAGCTGGACCAGGCCGCGCCGGTCGCGACTCCCGCCGATCTCGAAGCCTATGACGCCATCATCGTCGGTGCGCCGACCCGCTTCGGGCGCATGGCGTCGCAGATGGCTGCCTTCTGGGACCAGACCGGCAGCTTGTGGTTCAAGGGCGCGCTGATCGGCAAGGTCGGCGCGGCGTTCACCTCGACGGCGACACAGCATGGGGGGCAGGAGACCACCCTGTTCTCGATCATCACCAACCTGCTGCATCATGGGATGGTCATCAGCGGACTGCCCTATAATTTCCAGGGCCAGATGCGCCTGGATGAGATCACCGGCGGTGCACCCTATGGCGCGACCACCATCGCCGCCGGCGATGGTTCCCGCGCGGTCAGTGCCAACGAACGCGATGGCGCGCATTTCCTCGGCCAGCGTGTCGCTCAGCTTGCCGCCAAGCTTGCAGACTGATTTCCCCCTTCCCTCCAGAATGCGAGAAAGACCCGCCATGACCATCCTGACAGCACGTGACGGCACGGAAATCTATTACAAGGACTGGGGCACGGGACAGCCGGTCCTGTTCAGCCATGGCTGGCCGCTCAGCGCCGACATGTGGGACCATCAGATGCTGCATCTGGCCCAGAACGGCTATCGCGCCATCGCCTTCGACCGGCGGGGCTTCGGCCGGTCGAGCCAGCCCTGGACCGGCTATGATTACGACACCTTTGCCGACGATATCGCCCAACTGATCGACCATCTGGACCTGCGGGACATCGTCCTGGTGGGCTTCTCGATGGGGGGCGGAGACATCGTGCGCTATATCACCCGCCACGGCGACAGCCGGGTTTCCAAGCTGGTCCTGATCAGTGCGGTCACGCCCTTCTTCATCAGGACCGACGACCATCCCGACGGCGTGCCGGCGGAAATATTCGACGCCATCCGTGCCGAAATCACCAACGACCGCGCGCAATTCCTGGATGACTTCAACACGATCTTCTACGGCACCAACCGACCGGACAGCACCGTATCCAAAGGCGTGCTGACCCAGACGCTGCAGATTGCGCTGCAGGCCTCGATCAAGGGTACCATCGACTGCGTCACCGCGTTCTCGGAAACCGATTTCCGGAAGGAAATGGCCGATATCCGCGTGCCGACCCTGATCATCCATGGCGACGACGATCAGACGGTGCCGCTTGCCCCCACCGCCGCGCTGGCGGCCAGGATCGTGCCGGGCGCG
Source organism: Nguyenibacter sp. L1 (assembly GCF_035199985.1). GTDB lineage: Bacteria > Pseudomonadota > Alphaproteobacteria > Acetobacterales > Acetobacteraceae > Gluconacetobacter > Gluconacetobacter vanlangensis. The sequence goes on along the minus strand of NZ_CP127015.1, from coordinate 4,227,476 downwards.
CAGTTCAAGGTCTATCCCGGCGCGCCGCACGCGACCTGCACGACGCATAAGGACCTGGTCAACCAGGACCTGCTGGCCTTCATCCGCAGATAAGGCAATCGCCAGTCATCGGGCTTGCGCCGCGTGACCCATGGGTCGCGCGGCGCTTGGCGTTTCTGGGGCCGGAAATCCATGGCATTCGATCATGCATCTTTTGGAATCAATGTATTTCCGTCATTTCCATTTAAACGATGATCGCCGCGATCTATCTCTTCCCCTGTAGCAGGCCGATACGGCCGGGAGGCATCACATGATAGACGTCAGATCATTCGACAGCCTGGGCGGGGCCGATCATGGCTGGCTGAAGGCGAAACATCATTTCTCCTTCGCGGAATATCGCGACCCCGAGCGCGTGCATTGGGGCAATCTGCGGGTCTGGAACGACGACACCATCGCGCCGGGCACGGGCTTCCCCGCCCATCCGCACCGCGACATGGAAATCATCACCTATGTCCGCAAGGGCGCGATCACCCACCAGGACAATCTGGGCAACAAGGGCCGCACCGAGGCCGGCGACGTGCAGGTGATGTCCGCCGGTACCGGCATCACGCACAGCGAATACAACCTGGAGCCGGGCGAGACCCAGATCTTCCAGATCTGGATCATCCCCACCGGGCACGGCAAGGCGCCAAGCTGGGGCGCGCGTCCGTTCCCCAGGGAGAACCGGGCCGGTCATTTCGTCACCCTGGCTTCGGGCTATGACAGCGATGCCGACGCGCTGCCGATCCGCACCGACGCCCGCGTTCTGGGCGCGACGCTGAAGGCCGGCCAGACCGCCGAGTATGTCCTGGGCACCGAACGCTTCGCCTATCTGGTGCCCGCCACGGGCGCGGTCGAGATCGACGGCGTGCGGGTCAATGCCCGCGACGGCGCCGCAATCTCAAAAACCGATACCCTGCGCGTCACCGCCCTGGAGGACGCCGAAATCGTCCTGGTCGACGCCGCCTGACCGGCCATCTGAAGGACCCTGCCTGAAGGGCCAAGACCATCGCCGCGCAGGCAACGCCGCGGCGATGGTCAGCCATGGCCGAGACGTCCTTCGACCATGCATAGATCAAGCCACCCTATATCAAGCCACTCGGGGAACGCCGTCATCCATGAGCCACGCACCGACCTTATCGCCGTCGATCCTGTCCGTTCCGATCGGACGGGCCGTCACGTTCGCGATGGCCGCCGCCGCGGGGATCGCGGTCGCCAATATCTATTATAACCAGCCGATGCTTGGCGTCATCGAAAACGCCTTCCCGTCCTCCGGGGCGCCCGCGCTGATTCCCACCGCCACGCAGCTCGGATACGCATTCGGTCTTGTATTGCTGGTGCCGCTGGGCGATCTGCTGGATCGCCGTCGCCTGATCGTCGCGCAGTTTATCGCCCTGGCCACGGTCCTGATCGTTTCCGCCATGGCCCCCACGGCGGGGCTGCTTGTCGTGGCTTCGGCCTTGCTGGGGGCGGCCGCCACGGTCGCCCAGCAGATCGTCCCCTTCGCCGCGTCGCTGGCGACGCCCGAACAGCGCGGCCGCACCGTCGGAACGGTCATGAGCGGATTGCTGTCCGGCATATTGCTCAGCCGCACATTGGCGGGGTTTGTCGCCGCGCATTTCGGCTGGCGCCAGATGTTCTGGCTGGGGGTGCCGATGGCCCTGGTCGCGGCCGGCCTCATGCTCGTCGTCCTCCCCCGCAAGCATCCGCAGGCGGATATCGGGTATGGGTTTGCGTTGAAATCTCTCTTTCATCTCTGGCGGGACGAACCCGTATTGCGGCGGGCCACGGCCGCACAAGCGGCACTTTTCGCGTCCTTTACCGCATTCTGGACCATTCTTGCCCTGCACCTGCAGGAACCCGCCTTTCACATGGGTCCCGATATCGCCGGTCTGTTCGGAATTGTCGGGGCCGTCGGCGTCTTCGCCGCGCCGCTTGCCGGGCGCGTCGCCGATCGCCACGGCCCCCACTGGGCCATTTCGGCCGGCGCCCTGCTGACCGTGCTGGCATGGCTGATCTTCGGCCTGTGGAACGGCCTGCCGGGTCTTGTCGTCGGCGTCATCATGCTCGACCTGGGGGTTCAGGGCGCCCTGGTCTCGCACCAGCATGTCGTTTTCGCCCTGCATCCGCAGGCGCGCAGCCGCCTGAACACGATCTTCATGACCGGCATGTTCCTCGGCGGCGCCATCGGTTCGGCGGTGGCCACCTGGGCCTGGCACATGGGAGGATGGGGCGCCGTCACCATTCTGGGAACCGTCGCCGCGCTGCTGGCCATCCTGGTACGGATGGGCGCGCATTCCAATTCCGTCAGGTGAGTTGCCCAGCCCGTCAAAGGGCGCGGCATTCCAGCATCACCGCGCTCTGTGGCCAGAGATTCGGCATGACGACGCCGATCTGGCTCATCAGCAGTGCCACCGCCATGTGCAGCCTCCCTTCGGCGATGGCACGTTGCGCCGCCGTCAGGTGTGGGTCCATGGCCGATGGCATGCCGTTCGGAGCCGGCGCGCCGAGGCGGTAGCCGCATCCCGGATCAAGACCAGGCAGACGGGTCGGTGCGGCATCTTGCGCGGTGGACGTCGTGTCCCGAACCAGCAGGTAGACGGCGTGACGCCGATCCTCGGACACGATGCCGAAATCGTCATGATCGCATTTCCACGAAATATGCGCCGGTCATTGAGCCCAGCCACGACGCGCGGCCGGGCTTGAAAATATTCAGAAACCGGCGGAAATGCTCCCCGCGATGGAGAACGGAGCCTGGATATAGTACGAGGCGCCACCATCGATGCCGGCGCCATTCACGCCGGAGAGATAATGCGAATTCGCAAGGTTGGAGACGTTGAGCTGAATCTGCGGAGTCTTGAGCACGCCGAAATTGTTCATGCGATAACCGACGGTGATCGAATCGGCGATGTAAGAGGGGATCTTTTCAGTGTTCATGAAGTCGCCGTACTGGGAGCCGACATATTTCAGGTTCAGGTTGCCGAAGAGATGCCCGTCATCGTAATCCAGACCGAGCGTCCCCATGGCGTGGGGGCTGCCGGGCGCGACATTGCCGCGCGTGTTCCAGTATGTTGTGATTCCGGTTGCCGCGTTGCTGGACTGGATCAGATTATTGTCCACCCGCGCATGCAGATACTCGAACGACAAATATGGCCGCAGGTGGTAGAGGATCGGCCGGGTGCCGAGCTGGATGTCGACGCCCCGCGTGGTCTGGCCGCCCGCGTTGCCCGAGACGCTCCGCTGTCCGCCGAATTGGTCGTAGACCGTATAGCCATATTGGCGGTTGGTGAAATTATAGTTGAAGAAGGCAACGTCCGCGACCAGCCATGATCCGTTATAACGGTATCCCAGCTCTTCCTCGATCGAATATTCCGGCTTCTGCAGTGATGCGATCTGCGTCAGGTTGCCCGACGTATCATACTGGGTGACCAGCGAATTCGCATTCGGCATACGAAAATTCGTCGCACCCGTGACATAGACCTGATGATGCTGATTGAAGCGATAGCTCGCCGCCACCTGCGGCAGTGGTTCGTTGACATTGCCCCTGGTGTGGAATGGCGCACCGGGCTGCTCATTCGTGACCAGCCGCGACATCATCGCGTCCTTGAACCCGGCCTCCAGCAGCAGGTGGTCCCGCAGCAGATGCAGACGGTCCCCGACATAGAGCATGTTGATCTCGGTCGTGACGTGATAATGATAGGCGTCGTAATACTGACCATTGCTCATCAGGTAGCGATAGCTGTTATCATTGCCCCAGACGTTCAACGGGTCTCCATTTTGCTGATATTCGACCGGATGCTGGTTGTCCTGGTCGGACCATTCATACCACCAGCCGCCCGTCAGTTCGTTGATTCCGGTCTTGAGCGTGGCGCGCAGGTTATTGCCGGCGCGGTTTTCGGTGATCGTATAGGGATTATAGACAAGCTGGGCCGGCCCGGCATAGGAGACGCCGGCGACGGTCACCGGGGTGTTGCCGAAATAGGTCTGGCCGCCCGCGCCCCCGATCATGCCGGCGCTGCCGCCGCCGCCATTGCCGGCCCACAGATAAGCCGTGTCATCGATACTGAGAGTCCGGGATAGCCGGATATGCGTCGGCAGAGAAACGACGACGTTGTTGAACGGATTCCGATGGAATTTGTAATACATTCCTGGATTGTTCGAATCCAGTCGCCCGTCGTAGTTGCACCCGAATCCACAATTGTTCCAACCCGCCAGGCTGACGCCGTTATCGAGCTGGTTGATCTGGTTGTTCCAGGCCACGACCAGTCCGGTATGGCTGCCGCCGGCGAAATCCTTGACGAGCTTGAAATCGACGTGGCGCTTGATATAGCCGCCGGGCCCGCGCCAATCGTCCCCCAATGCATGCGAAAAGGAGACGAAGGCCCGCACGCCGCTCTGTCCGATCTCACCCGTGTCGAACCGTGCGAACTGTCTGTACGTATTGTAATTGCCGAATGCGGCATCGACATAGCCGCCCATCGCGGCAGCCGGGTCGCGCATGTTCATGCTGACCAGGCCACCCGAGGCGGCGACGGTCGGCGTATCGAAATTGGCCGACCCGGGCTGCACGGACATCTGTTCCAAGTTTTCGGCATCGATGACTTCGTTGGCGTACATCGTGCCGCCGCCGATATCGTTCAGCGGCACGCCCTCCATCAGCCATCCGATCTGGTCGGATGTCATGCCGCGCACCGTGACCGTACCGCCACCGAAGCCGAACGGATCGGCATTTTGCACGTTCGCGCCGGGCAGCATCGCCATCAACTGGATCGGGTTCGATGTCGGGCTTTGCTTGGCGATGTAATCGCGCGACAAGGTCTGCACAGTCTTGGGCGCCGTCTCGACACGCATGATTCCGCCGCCGACCGCCGTCCGCGTCACGCCGCCCGGGGTCACATGCGCAGAAACCTGGATCTCTTCACCATGGGGAGCGGCGCCGGCTTTCGTCGTGGCTTTCGCGGGGTCGTGCTGCGGCGAGACGGTCTGCGCGAAGGCAGCCTGTCCGGCGATCGCCGAGGACGCGAGCACCGTCCCTGAAAGAAGTGCAAGAACCGAGATACGCATCTTATACACACCCTTCACTGCATACGAGTTTTCTGGAACGAGAGAATCTCCGTGCGTAACGTTCTCTGGATTGCGGCCCGCGTTACGTCACGAGAACGAGATGACCTTACCGCTCTATATTTCGAAATCGCAACCATTTTTCTGACCAAACGATCAGTTTTTTGATCCGCTGGAGGGTCCACGCGGGAGAGCACAGCGGGGCTGCGCCGCGTCCCCGGCACCATGGATGCGCTGCGAAGGCGGAAGGATAACCGGCCAACACCCCTGTCCGGTGGACCGGCCATCCTCGATCGGATCGGCGATGCCTGCTTCCCGGCAGGCACCTATACGAAGCGCGTGCCCCTCAGCCGGCCTCCGCCGGGGCGAGGCGGGCGGGGTTGTTCGGATGATCGGGCCAGGTCAAGACCTCATCGACCGGCTGGGGCACCATTGTGATGCAGTGATCCACCGGGCAAACATGCGCGCACAGATTGCACCCTACGCACTCGGCGTCGATCACTTCATAGCGCCGCTCGTCGCCGGCGCCGGTCCTGGCGATCGCCTGGTGGGAGGTGTCCTCGCAGGCGATGTGGCACAAGCCGCATTTGATGCAGGCATCCTGGTCGATCTCGGCGAGCGTCTTGAATTTCAGGTTCAACTGGTTCCAGTTGACGAAATTCGGCACGGCACGCCCCGTCACGTCGGCGATCGTCGCAAAGCCCTTGTCGTCCATCCAGTTGGACAGGCCGTCGATCATATCCTCGACGATACGAAAGCCGTAATGCATGGCTGCGGTACAGACCTGGAGCGTGCTGGCCCCCATGACCAGGAATTCCGCAGCGTCACGCCAGTTCGAAATGCCGCCGATACCCGAAATCGGCAGCACGGACGTCTCCGGGGTGCGGGCGATCTCGCCCAGCATGCGCAGCGCGATCGGCTTGACGGCCGGCCCGCAATACCCGCCATGGGTGCCCAGCCCGCCCACCACCGGCATCGGCGCCATCGCGTCGAGATCGACCGCGACAATGGACTGGATCGTATTGATCAGCGACACCGCATCCGCACCGCCTTGCAGGGCCGCGCGCGCAGGCATCAAAATGTTGGTGATGTTGGGGGTCAGTTTCACGATGGTCGGCATGCGGGTGTTCTGCTTGACCCAGCGCGTGACCATCTCGACATATTCGGGCACCTGGCCCACCGCCGAGCCCATGTTGCGTTCCGACATGCCGTGCGGACAGCCGAAATTGAGTTCGATGCCGTCCGCGCCGGTCTCTTCCACCAGCGGCAGGATGCGCTTCCAGCTTTCCTCGACACAGGGCACCATCAGGCTTACGACGATGGCACGGTCGGGATAGTCGCGTTTGACCGATTTGATTTCGGCCAGATTCACCGCCAGGGGGCGGTCGGTGATCAGTTCGATATTATTCAGGCCGACCAGGCGGTCGCCATTATAGTTGAACGCGCCGTAGCGGCTGCTGACATTGACCACCGGCGGGTCCTCGCCCAGCGTCTTCCACACCACGCCGCCCCATCCCGCCTCCAGGGCCCGGCGGACGTTGTACTCCTTGTCGGTGGGCGGAGCCGAGGCCAGCCAGAACGGGTTGGGCGAGCGAATACCGGCCAGGTTGCTGCGGAGATCGGCCATCGTTCAGGCTCCTGCTGCGCCGATCAGGTCGGCATGAATGGTTTCCGCCGCATTGCGGCCATCGCGGACCGCCGCGACCGTCAGATCCTCGCCCGGCGTGCAGTCCCCGCCGGCATAGACACCGTCACGGGATGTGCGCCCGTGCGCATCGACCATGATGCGACCGTTCGCGACGTCGATCCAATCCTCATCCAGTGGATCGGGCAGGAAGAGCTGACCGACCGCTTTCAGCACCATGTCGGCCGCCAGCGTGAATTCGCCCAGCGCATAGGCGGGCTTGCCATCGACCAGGTGGCCGCGGGCAAAGGTGACCGAACCGACCGCGCCATTCGTCCCTTCGATCCGGGCGGGCGCAGCCCAATAGCGGATGGCGACGTTGTTCGTCTGCGCCCATTCCTGCTCGACAGGCGTTGCCGACATGGTGTCCGCGCCCCGCCGATAAACCAGCGTCACCTCCTCCGCCCCCAGGCGCTTGGCCTGCACGGCGGCATCCACCGCCGTATTGCCGCCACCGATCACGACCACGCGGCGCCCGACAGGCACGTCGCCCCTGGAGGGGGACCGGCGTACCGCCTCGATGAAATCGACGGCGTTCAGCACGCCGTCCAGTTGCTCGCCCGCAATGCCGAGCGCCCGTACGCCGGCCTGGCCGATCCCGAGGAAGACCGCGTCATAGGCCGCCACCAGCGCGGCCAGGGTGAAGTCGCGCCCCAGGACCTTGCCGGCTTCGATCGTGATGCCGCCGATCGCGGTCACGAAATCGATTTCCCGCTGGGCGAAATCATCCGGAAGCTTATAGGCGGCGATGCCATATTCGTTCAGCCCCCCAGCCTTCGGCCGGGCGTCGAAGACCGTGACGTCATGCCCATGCATGGCCAGGCGATGCGCGCACGCCAAGCCGGCCGGCCCCGCCCCCACGACGGCGACATGCCTGCCGGTCGCCGCCGCGCGCGAGAATGGCTGCCCCCGATGCGTCATCTGCCAATCGGTGGCGTGGCGCTGCAGGGCGCCGATCGCGATCGGCTTTTCCTCTTGAGCATTCCGCACGCAGGCGTGCTCACACAGGATTTCGGTGGGACAGACACGGGCGCAGGATCCGCCCAGAATATTCGATTCCAGAATCGTCCGCGCCGAACCGGCGAGATTGCCCGATGCGATTTTCTTGATGAACCCCGGAATGTCGATGCCCGTGGGGCAGGCCTCGATGCAAGGTGCGTCATAACAGAAATAGCACCGGTCCGCCTCGATAACCGCCTGGTTATCGGTCAGCGGCGGATGCGCATCGGCAAAATTGCGCGCAAGCTCCTCGGGCGAAAGGCGGCTTGCGGCGATGTCAGGGGCCTGATCCACGACGAGAACTCTCCACCATGTACGTCACGATCAGGATGACAGAGTTGGTATCCGTTCCGCAACAAATAACTTGACCATTCAGTCAGAAAAGACCGGATTCTGATCCACTCCATTTTTGTCGGAAATTTTTTGAACATATTTTAATCATTTAGCGTATATTTTAATCATCCAGATCGCCCCCGTCTGCAAGCCTGCCGTCACGGTTTCAACCGGCGCAGTTTATTCCCATCATCCGCCTCTGGGGACGCTTTATGATCGGCGATCGTTGCTGACGGACTTTTTGTCGTCGCATCCCCTGAAACCGACGCAGACTTCCCTCCTGACCGGAATTCGGAGAGAGGACCATGCGACACGACGGACGACAGCGCTCCCGTGTGGGGGACCATATCGACGCAGCCGGATCTGTTCGGCGACAAGAGAGCCGATCCACCCTGTCCGAACCTGACCTGGAATGCCCCCCCCCAGCAGGCGCGGAACGATTTGCAGTCGATGGCGGCCCGCCTGATCTTCGATCACGTGTGCGGTCGCAGACCCAGCGCCGTTCAGGAGGCCCGAGATGAGCCGTGACAAGATCAGCCCACGCCATCTGGAGCGCAGGGCAATTCTGTATATGCGGCAATTATCCGCGCACCAAGTTATCGGCATATACAACGCGGCGCGCACCGGTAGCGTGAAAGTGAGGATCGTCAGAACTTCAGCGATGTCTTGACGTAATACATGCCGCCATTGAAGCCGTAAGGGGAATTCCCCGCGTAGATGAAGGAATTCTGCAGGGCGGCACGGGAGGCGGAATTGGCCCTGGCCGGGTAATGGTTGCCAAGGTTGTAGGCACCGACGGCGACATGCCAGCGCTTGAGGACATCATAGCCCAGTTCGAGATTCGTGATGTAGGACGGGCCGGCATAAGTCCATTGGGCCTGCGTCAGAGAGGGTGAGGCGACCCAGGTATAAGACCCGAACCGCTGTTCCTGCACGCGAACGGAATACGGCCCCTTGCTCCAGACGACCGTCAGGTTTTCGATGTTCTTCGGCGCCGAATGGATCAGATATTCCTTGTTCGTCCGGTTGAACGTGCTGAGCCCCAGATTGGCCAGGATCGGAGGCGTCGCGTTGTAGTGGCTGATTTCCGTGTCCGCTATGTTGACGCCCAGGCGGAACTGGAAGGTCCCGGCCCTCCCCGCATGCCACGTATAGGCCGTGGTGATGTCACCGCCGTTCGTCGTCGTGTTGACCGGGTTACCGTAATAGGACGCATACAGCACGCCCGGCAGTCCGGCGGACGCCAGCATGTTTTCGATATTCGTCCCACCAAACTGCGACGTGTTGAACAGACGGTCATTGATCGCAATACGATACAGATTGGCCGTCAGCGTCCAGTCCGGCAGCAGGATCGCATCCATACCGATGCTGAAGCTGCGTGACTGCTCGCCTTTCAGATGGGACGCGCCGAGGACTTTGGCCCAAGGCGAATTCACCGGCAACTGGGCCGTCCGGTAAGTCGGATAGGTCGTTTCGGCAAAGAACGCTTCCTCGGCCAGGGTCGGCGGGCGGTAGCCCGTGTTCACGTTGGCACGCAAGGCGAAATTCTTGCTGAAATTATAGCGGGTACCGATTGATCCCGTCGCCGCGGCGCCTTCGTCGCTGTATCCGACGGCGTGGCCCCCGAATGTCCATTCCCAGTTCTTGGTCGCGTACAGGTCGACATTCAACGATCCGTCATAGATGTTGCGCGCCAGCGTGCCGGCAGCGGCGGTGGGAACGCCGAATTTGTCGACAGCCCCGGCCGAAACGGCAACACCGCGGTCGGGACCATCCAGCACCGGCACGCCGCCATCGAGGACCGATGCCGCATCGCCCGCATTCACCTGATACGTATCGCGCCGGTATTCAAAGCCATAGGACACGTTGATCGGGCGCGGCAGCAGGGCGGTGTGGAAGAATTTGGTCGATTTCAATCCCACCGACAGCTCGGACGAAATGAACTGGCCAGTATAGAACGTCGTCGGGCTGGCAAGACCCATGGTGGGGTTGTCGGTGTTGGTGATCCAGTTGCTCATCTGGTCGCGCCCATAATTCACATAGGCGTCCCACTGCATGCCCAGGAAATCGGACGAACGAACTCCATCATTGACCTGGAAATCGTTCTCCGTTCCCAGCCACAGCGGTTCCATGCCATCCGGGTGCAGGGCACGTACGACATTATCATTGGACGGCGCGCGATATGTTTCCGTCTCGGTGACGTTCTTATGCGCGTAGGTCGAGGTATTGTAGAATTCGAATTTCGGCGTAATCGGATACGCCATGTTGATGCTGCCGGCTTCCAACAGGGTCCGCGGCGTTCCAGCCAGACGCTGGACGTCGCGGCTGACCGTGTTGTTCAGTGGATTTCCGCTGAAATAGAGATTGCCCGGATAATCGCCGGAGCGGTTCGTGGCGAGCTGGTTGGTGATCTGCGCCGCGAAATTCATATAGCCACCGGAATGTCCCAGGCGTATGCCGTAATTGGCATTGCCGTCGAAAGACTGGCCGTCGCCCACATAATAGCCGCTGTTCTGCAGGTTCAGCGTCCCGCCATGTGTATCCTGCTTCAGCACGATGTTGACGGCACCGGCCTCCGCGTCCTGGCCGTACAGGGCCGTGGCGCCCTCGGTGACGATCTCCACATGATCGATCGCGCTCATAGGGATCAGCGACAGATCCGCGGGATCCGTGCCGTAGTTCGGACCAGCTTGATAATAATTGAAATTGGCATCGACATGGCGACGCTTGCCGTTGACCAGCATCAGGGTCTGGTCGGCGCCGAGATTACGCAGTTGCATCGTCTTGTTGAAGCCGTTGCCGCCGATGCCGCCGAAGGGCGACGACGTCACCGCCGGCGAAAGCTGGGCGATCGCGGCCAGAATGTTGGTCTGCCCGGTTTCACGCAATTGTTCGGAACTGTAGCGAAAAACCTGGACGGTGCTGTGTTCCCGCATCGACGACGACAGGACGGAATTGCCGGGTACGGCGACGGCCTGAACTGTAATGGCCTCGCTCTGCGCCCTGATTGCAGCCGCACGACGGGTGGCGACCGGCCCATGCGTGGCGGCCGGCTCTGCGGCCCGCATGGTGGAAGAGGCCGGGGACGAAGCCACCTTCTTCCGCGGGGCGGCGGCCTGCGTCTGTGTCCGCGCCTGCGCCGCGTATCCCGACAGGGCGATCATGACCCATACCGCGCATGATGCGGTGTACCCGCTCCGACCTCGCATACCTGCCCGGCATAGTTTCAGCATATGACTCTCCAGCGCTTTTCTGTATCCCATACCGGGACGAACATGATTGGCCCCGTACGACCGTCCAGCAGACCTCGTCCGCATGGTCATAAAACATTCTTTATAAATAACGATTGTCTCGATGTGACGGCCGATGGAAGCGAGCGCTCCACATCCGGTTTCCTGCTCCGGCGCCAATTTTCGATTCGATATTGAAAATCAAGCACCTATTACAAGAACGGACAAGACAGAATTCAGAAATAAACGTGATCGCTTTTATCTATCATCCCGTTCCGATACCGCCCCACATCCTGCCTCCATTCCCGTCCACGAGGCCGGACAGGCAGATCGCATCGGCACCGCTTTCCCCTGAATGATCATCTTTCAATACCGATCGGAAAGAAATCGAATGATAAAGGAAATTCATGTGAACAGTCTTCTCGTTCGCCGTCGGTCGTTATCTGTCTTTCAGCATAATAAGTACGTTTCCAATCGGGAATGATTATTTCTTTATTTTTCGATATAATTTTCTCTTATATCATCAACATATTGAAATTGTTATGCTTAATTCCTACGAATCATTCCTGAAGCCGTCGCGCCGATCTCGGAAATCCGATCGCCGCTTCCGCGCCTTCCGTGGAAAAATCCATGAACATATTCCGAACTAAAAAAACAGCATGCTGGAAACGCCGACGGGATCGAACTTTCGGTACGTCGTTGGCATACAGAGTTTATTTTATAAAGAAATGTGATTCTGCAACCGTGAAAAAACCGAATACAAGAAGGAAAATGTCACGTCGCCCGTGCGATGCCAACCTGTCTCCCACCTGCTTCAATCGCTGCCGGATTCCCGAGTTTGCAAACGATCCGATATGTACTTCTCTCTTGCCATCATTACTTCATGAACGGTCCGGCACGGTGGCCGCACCTGCCGGGGCCTCAACGGGCGAACAGCATGTCCATGTTCGCGAACGCCTTGAATTCCAGAGCATTCCCGCTGGGATCGAGGAAGAACATGGTCGCCTGCTCGCCCACCTCTCCCTTGAAGCGGATATAGGGCTCGATCACGAAAGAAATATTGGCAGCCTTCATGCGCTCCGCCATGGCCTCCCATTCCGGCATGGTCAGCACTAGGCCGAAATGCCGGACCGGCACGCCGTGATCGTCCACAACGTTCCGCTGCACTTGGCCGGCTTCCTCCGGCGCCAGATGGGCCACGATCTGATGGCCATGCAGATTGAAATCGACCCAGTCCGGCGCGCTGCGTCCCTCCGGGCAGCCCAGGAGCTCGCCGTAGAAGCGGCGGGCCTCCGCGATGTCGTTCACGGGAAAGGCCAGGTGAAAGGGACGAAGATCGGACTGGACGGTCATGGGCGTTCCGGCGACGTGATGGAAAGGATGGCTCCCTTGAAAAAACGGCATCGTGCGAACGAAAAATGTTATATATTCGATCTGAGAACGTTTTTTTCTGATGAATCGATGCTGACCGAACTCAAGACCTTTCTCCATGTCGCGCGACTGGGCTCGTTCGCCGTAGCCGCCTCGCGGGTCAACCTGACGCAGTCAGCCGTCAGCGGACAGATCCGGCGGCTGGAGGACGCGCTGGGCTTTCGCCTGTTCGATCGTTCGGGGCGCGCGGTGACGCTCAACCGGAACGGCCAGCGCGTTCTGGCCCGCGCCGAGGCCGTCATCGCCGCCTTCCAGAAGCTTTCGGACACGACAGGCGACGATGCGGCCCCCGTCGTGCTGCGGGTCGGCACGATTTCCAGCGCCCACGGGCTTCTGGCCCGGACGATGCAGACATTCCGGCGCGACTTTCCCCATGTCCAGTTGCGCATCGTCCCCGACATCTCGCTACGTCTTCTCGACAGGGTGGACACGGGTGAAATCGACGCCGCGCTGATGGTGCTGCCTCCTTTTGGCATCCCATCCGCGCTGGCGTGGTCCCCCGTTGTCCGTCAGCGCTATCGCCTGATCAAACCGGCGAACATGCCGGGAGACGACTGGCGGACGCTGGTCCTGACGCAGCCTTTCATCCGCTATGAACGCACATCGTTCGGCGGCCGTGCCGTCGATCTCTTTTTGCGGCGGCACGATCTGGCGGCGAACGATTATGTCGAGATGGACGACATCATCGCCATTCACGACATGGTGGAAGCAGGACTGGGCGTCGCGATCATTCCCCTGTCCGGCGACGACGCCATGTCAACGGGGGTCGTCGCCCTGTCCCTCGGCGATGATGTCTTCTACCGGGAACTTGGCCTGATGACGGGCCGACAATCCATGCCGGACCACCTGGACGCACTGATTTCAGCCCTGGTCCATGGCTGACCGCCGGCGCTCGCCCGGTCAGCGCGGCAAGCGTAGCGTCGCGATGCCTCCGACACCGGCACAAGCGGCCACCAGCAACAATCCGGCCAGCGGCTGGCCGGTATGAACGCGCAGCCAGCCAATTCCATACGGGCCGATCAAGCCGCCAAGAGCGCCCAGGCTGTTGATCCAAGCCAGGCTGGTGGCCAGCGTCTTCTTTTCCAGGAGTAGACCGGGAATGGTGAAGATCATGGTCGTTATGCACAGCGTCGCCGCCAGCGTCGCCGTCAGCAGCAGCAGCGCGACAACGCCGTACCCGTGGAATAGAAAGGTCAGGACCAGCACCACCGATACGATCAGGAAGGGCCCGGCCATATGCCAGCGCCGTTCCTGCCACCGGTCGGAACTGCGCGCGTTCAACGTCATGGCAAGGATCGCCGCCAGGAAGGGCAGGCTAGTATAGAGCCCGACCTCCGATGCCGGCACGCCCAGCACCTGCCCGATAAAGGTCGGAATCCAGAAGACGATCCCGTAATTGCACACGGCCTGGCAGAAGCAGATCACGATCAGCAGGGGCACGAACGGACGCGTCAGCACCGTGAACGCGCGCAGGGCGGGGCCTGCAGGTTCCCTGCTTCTCGCCGCCGGGGCGTGAGCCAGCAGCAGGCGGCGCTGTGATTCATCCAGCCAGCCAGCATCGGCCGGCCCGTCATCCAGCCACCGCAGCAGCACGAACCCCAGCAGCAGGGCGGGCAGCGCCTCGATCACGAACATCCATTTCCAGCCGGGCACGGCCATCGCGCCGTCGAGACGTGACAGGATGAAGACCGAAACCGGGCCGCCCAGCGCGCCGGACAGCGGAATGGCGATCAGGAAGCCCGATGTGACTCGGCCCAGCATGTGCCGGGGAAACCAAAGCGCCAGATAATACAGCACGGCCGGATAGAACCCGGCCTCCGCCACGCCCAGAAGCACGCGCAGGGCGCAGAACTGCCAGACCGAATCCACGATCGTGAACAGGAACGAAATCAGGCTCCACCCGATCATGATCGCGGCGATGGTCCGCCGCGCCCCGAAGCGCACCAGCAGCATCGAGGACGGCACCTGAAAGGCGATATAGCCGACGAAGAACAGCCCCGCCCCCAGGCCGTACGTCGCGTCGGAAAAATTCAGATCGCGCTCCACCGGCTGGCGCGCGAAGCTGAGATTGATCCGATCCAGGTAGGAAAACATGTAGCAAAGGATCAGCAGCGGAATTATCCGCCAGGCGGCCGTCCGAAACAGGTCGGCCTCCGCCGGGGCGTGCGCGGCCGGCCGGCCGCCAGGATATTCGGTTGAACGTACTGCCTGATCGGTCAAGCCGTTGATCCTTGCTGAGTCGCGAAGCCGGGACGGAGCGCCGTCCCGATGCCGTCGCTGGTCAGATGACGCCGCCGCGATGGCGCTCCACCAGTTCCTGATAATGGGCGATGGGCATGTCCGTCACCAGCATGGCGCCGGGCGCGTGGGTGATGGCGAATTCCGGCATGCTGGCCGCCAGTACGGCCTGGGGGGTGACGCCGCACGCCCAGAAGACCGGCAGTTCATTCTCGGCCACCGGCGTCACGTCGCCGTAATCGGGCACGTTGACGTCCGCGATGCCGATTTCCGCCGGAAAACCGATATGGACCGGCGCGCCATGGGCCAGCGGAATGGCCGAACTGATTTCCACCGCCTTGATGATGTCCTGGGACCGGAAGGGCCGCATCGACACCACGACGGGTCCGGAGAACGGCCCTACCGGCGTGCAGGCGATGTTCGTGCGGTACATCGACACGCCCTTGCCCGTCTGCAGGTGGCGCATGGGGATTCCGCAGGCCGTCAGCACGTTCTCGAACGAGAAGGAGCAGCCGAGCGCGAACGTCACCAGGTCGTCCTGCCAGTAGTCGCCCAGGTCGCTCACCTCGGCCGTCAGGACGCCGTTCCGCCATATGCGGTAGCGCGGCAGGTCCGTGCGGAGGTCAAGGTCCGCGCCCAGCGCGGGAATGCCGGATTCACCGGGGCGCGACATGCCGACCAGCGGGCAGGATTTGGGATTCTTCAGGCAGAATTCATGGAACGCATCGGCCAGAGCCGCCGGCAGCATGACGATATTCGCCTGGATATACCCAGTGGCCATGCCGGCCGTCACATCCGTGACCTGGCCCGTCCGGCAGAGGCGACGAACCTCGGCGGGAGAAGCATCGAAATAGGGTAACGTCACCGGGCCGGACTGGGCCATGGCCTGCATCCCTTCATAATCATGCATCCTGCGGGCACATGATCCCGCTGCAAAATGCAGCGCATCAGAAACAAATACGAATACATGATGATTGATTGCAAATAATTTATACATATAGACCAGAATAAGAATATTTTATAACGATCTGCTTGATTATTTTTGCCAAATGCGAATTATTTATTGTATCGTATTGACGGGCTGAATGCCGCCTGGCCTCCACGCCGTCGCGTCATGGCTGCCCGTTCCGCCAGGGGGATCGGCATCACGCATGGCCAACGCTTTTTTGTTTTCGGGATCCCGGACGGTGACGCAGCCCCCAGATGCCCGCCGGTTGAGCATGGTCGGCGTATCCGCCTGTTCCTCGACGCCGCGCGAGGGCGTTTTGTCCCGTCATCCCCGGCGCGCATCTGGTCGACCGCACGGACCATGGGTGACGATCCCCGGATGCTCCAGGCGATTCCGGGCGTCAACAACCTGCTGGTGATCTTCGATGCCTGCACGGCGCGACCACGGATATCGAAGACGCCCGACGTGCCTGATCCGGCAGATCGGCGACAAGATCGGAGCCCGGCGGCGCCCGGGCCGGCCCCGGCCGCTTCTATTCGCCATCGGGACCGACAGGGCCGTCATCCGGGCCGTCAGCCCCGATCTCGGCCTGCTGGTGCGGCGTCACCCGCTGGAGGATACACCTTCGGCATCAAGGGCACGCCAATGGCCCAGGGCGACATCCTGGCCTTCGTACGGGTGAACGACACCCTGCTGTCCGTGGCGGCGCCGCAGGCCGAAACGATCGGTCCCTGTCTGGCGGAAGACAGGGCACCGGTGGCCTGTCACCAGCCGGTCGTTTCCATCACACCGGCCGGCTAGCCCATGTGTCACGCTCCCCTGGTGCCGGCTTCGCGTGCGACCTCCTGCGCCATGACGACGATGTCCTCCACCAGGCTGGATCCGTGCTTGATCAGTCGGCCCGCAACACAATTGAGCGGTGGAAGCACCAGCCCGGTGTCCAGCACGCACAGTGCGCCGGACTCCAAGTGGTCTCGCACGACATCCGGCGGCAGCAACCCCAGTCCCGTGCCGTTCAGCAGCATATTCACGATGGTCGGCACCGAACTCATGGCATTGACGCGATGATGGCCGATCCCCTGTCGGGCCAGCAGGTTGCGCAGCATCGAATGCGGCACGGTATTGCGCGAGAAGGTCATGATGGGCAGCGACGGCAGGCTGCCCAGGTCGATGCGCCCGGTCAGCTCGTCCACAACCGCGCGCGGCGCGATCAGCCCGACATCGAAACTGCAGATCGGGGTCTCGATCATCATCGGCGAATTGACCGGCCCGATGAAAAGCCCGACATCCAGCATCCCCTTCGCCACCTTGCGCTGAATATCGTCGGAAATACTGATGTCGAGATCGACGGTGATATTGGGGTATTTTTCGTCGATACGGCACAGCAGCCGCGACAGCCAAGTGTGCACGGCCGTTTCCATCGCGCCCAGCCGCAGGATGCCGTTTTCCTCGCTATGGCCCTTGATGGTCAGGATCGCCTCGTCACGCAGTTCCAGGATGCGCTCGGCATAGCGGATCAGGGTCAGGCCGACCGGCGTCGGGACCACGCGCTTGGCGGCGCGATGGAATATCCGGGCTCCCAGCAGGGCCTCAAGCTGCGAGACCCTGATCGAAATCGCCGGCTGCGTCATGCGCAGAACCTCCGACGCCGCCTTGAATCCGCCCAGCCGATC
The DNA here is from genome assembly GCF_035199985.1 of Nguyenibacter sp. L1. Lineage (GTDB taxonomy): Bacteria > Pseudomonadota > Alphaproteobacteria > Acetobacterales > Acetobacteraceae > Gluconacetobacter > Gluconacetobacter vanlangensis. The sequence goes on along the minus strand of NZ_CP127015.1, from coordinate 4,209,860 downwards.
GATCCACACCACCGCCTCGAGGCTCTTGAAATCCATCTTTCGCGCCTCCCAACCGATAAGGCATTTTTATATCACGCCACCTCATATCGGGCCAAAAACGTTGGGGTGATGGCATGGTCGTCGGGCAACCAGGGCCATGCCATGGCGGCCAACTGCGCGCGCTTGGGCATTTCCGCCGCGGTCGGCCTGCCGAGAGACCGCGCGCCGGGAAACACGCGCCTATTGCATCCGCGTGAGGGAACGTTTCGCCGTCACACTGGATCGATAAGGAAACGTAATCACCTCTCTTTCCGAATTCTTTCTTGCCTGGCCGGCAGGTGGATCGCTACCGTGCCGGCGGCATCCGTCAATACGTGCCGGAAGGCTGCCGTTACTATCGAGATCTTGCGGAAATGCATGATATTGCCACGGGTGGCATGGATTCTTCAGGACCCAGCATAGCATAAGGATATTTCTACCTTGCCCGACACCGACAGGCGATCCGGCGGCGTGCGCCTGGCGTTGGCCAGCATGATCGGTACCGCGCTGGAGTGGTATGATTTCATGATCTACAACACTATGGCGGCGCTGATCTTCAACAAGCTGTTCTTCCCGGCCAGTGTACCGATGATCGGCACGATCCTGGCGTTTTCCACCTATGCGGTCGGCTATCTGTCGCGGCCCCTCGGCGGCGTCATCTTCGGCCGCCTGGGCGACAGGATCGGCCGGCGCAAGATCCTGATGGTGACGCTGATCGTCATGGGCCTGTCCACCAGCCTCATCGCCGTGCTGCCCACCTTTGACACCATCGGCATTGCCAGTCCGGTCATCCTGGTCCTGCTGCGGCTGGTGCAGGGAATCGCATTGGGCGGCGAATGGGCGGGCGCGGTGCTGCTGACCGTGGAACATGGCGCCGCGGGCCGACGCGGCCTGAACGCGTCCTGGGCGCAGGTGGGCCCCGGCGTGGGCACGATCCTGTCGTCTGCGGTGATAGGCCTGATGACGGCGACGCTCGACAACGACCAGTTCGTCGGCTGGGGATGGCGCTTTCCGTTCGCTCTCAGCGGCCTGCTGATCATTTTTGGCCTCATCCTGCGTCGCTCCATCGCCGAAACGCCGATGTTCCAGGACCTGCAGCGCAGGGCCGCGGTCATCCGGTCGCCGGTCGGCCTGCTGTTGCGCCGGCACAGGCGCGGGCTGCTGGCGGCCGCCAGTTCGCGCGTCGGTCCGGACGTGCTCTATGCGCTGCTGGTCGTCTTCAGCATCACCTATGTCAACCAGATCGACGGGTTGTCGCGCCGCGTCATCCTGACGGCGCTGCTGGCCGGGTCCGCCTGCGGCGTGATCATGACGATGCTTTACGGCTGGCTCAGCGACCGGATCGGACCGCGCCCGATCTTCGCGGCCGGCCTGCTGTGCGGAATTCCCGTCGCATTTGCGTTCTTTCCCTTGGCCGACACCCGGCAGGGCCCATTGATCGTCCTGATCATGGCGGCGGGGCTGGGCGTCCATGCCGCGATGTACGCCGTCCAGGGGGCGATCATCACCCAGCAGTTTCCACCTGCCATCCGCTATACCGGCGCCTCCATCGCATACACGTTCGGTAGCCTGGCCGGCGGGGGCGCGTTCGCGCCACTGATCATGGCCACCCTATTCAGGGAAACGTCCTCGACCCTGGCCATCTCGCTGTACACGCTCGCCGCGCTGGCGGTCAGCGGCGCCGGAATGCTGCTGGCGGCCAGGATGCCGGATGGCGACGACACCGATCCCTGACGGTCTGCCTCAACGCTCCTTCATCCCATCGGACAACGATCCAGTTCGGAACAAGACCATGAAGACCTATTCCGTATCCCTGCCTGCCGTACAAGACGTCGTCATCGCCGGATGGGCCGGCCGCGACCGGCAGGACGTCGACCATCACATCCAGGAACTGGCCGCCATCGGTGTGGCTCCGCCGACCAGCACCCCGCTGTTCTATCGGGTCTCGGCCGACCGCATCACGCAGGCTGAGGCGATTGAGGTCGTCGGCAAAGACACGTCCGGCGAGGTCGAGCCCGTCCTGGTCTGGTCGCCGGATGGCCTGCTGGTGGGCGTCGGCTCCGACCATACCGACCGCGCCAGTGAAGCCTACAACGTCGCCCTGTCGAAGCAATTATGCCCCAAGATCATGGGCACGCAATTCTGGCATTTCGACGATGTCCGGGATCGCTGGGACAGCCTGGTCCTCCGTGCCTTCTGCGAAATCGACGGCGCCCGATCCCTGTATCAGGAAGGCGTGCTGTCTGCCCTTCTACTGCCGGAGGAACTGATCGAGACCCGCCGCGCCCGAGACAACGGCCGGTTCCAGGACGGCAGCGTGATGTTCTGCGGCACCGTCCCCACGGCCGCGGGCATTTTCCGCGCGGATGCCTGGACCGTCGAACTGCACGACCCGCAGACTGGCATAGCCCTGCGCCATCGCTATACGGTGCGCGAACTGCCCCTCATCGCCTGATCGGCCGTGCCAGGTGGACAGAGCAATATGACCCGTGCCCCCCGCCGACCACCGGACCGCACGACATCGTCGACCGGGTGGTGCGACGCCTGGCCATCCTGAACGCTCCGGCACGGCCCGAACGGCAAGCCTTTCGCGTGATCCACACCGACCCCGCGCTGCGGGCGACCGAGGCCTCAGCCCGGCGCACGCACGGGACGGAGCGCTGGGTCCGCTGGACGGGCGCTGCTATAAACCCAGCGCCATCCGGACGCGGCTACCGAGACCCGCCAAACGCTCGACGGGCTCATTTGCAAATACGAAACGGATATAATGTTCCCCATGCTGCATGCCCCACCCCCGCATTCCGGTTGCGCACACGCCATGCGTCAGCAAGCGATCCGACATAGCGGCACCGTCCAGGCCGAAATCGGACACCCGTAGCAGCATCGACCACCCTCCGGCAGGAACACCTACAGGCAGCCCCGCCAATTCATCCAGCATTACGTCACGCCGTCTTTGCAGTTCAGCAACGTAAGGTGGCAGCGTCTCCGCAGAGCGCTCCAGCGCAACAGCGACGGCATCCTGCGCTATGCCAACCGGCACCACGACATTGGCCAGCGATACCGCGACGATATCTGGCAGAAACGCCTCGGGGGCCACGATCCAACCGACACGCCAACCAATCATGCGCAGTTCCTTTGCGGACGATCCGACAAAAATCGTCCGCTCTGCCATACCCGGCAGAGCAACTGGATGCTGCACAGGACGCCCATCGAAGGTCAGCCGCTCCATGGCGCTGTCGATGATCAACAGCAGGTCGTGCCGAACGCACAGATCGCCGACGGCCTGCCAGTCGTCGCTGTCCAGCATGGCGCCGCTCGGCATGGAGGGCGACATGAGCAGCATCGCCTTCGTTTTTGGACCGATGACGGCCGCCAGAGCTTCGCGATCGAACGTCCAGACGTCACCCGGATGAAAGATGAACGGCACGAAACGCGGCACACCGCCAGCCAGACGGATGCGGTTGATCAATCCGGCATAGGTCGGATCGGTCACGATAACCTCGTCGCCGACATCGATTGTCGCCAGCAGCACGTTCAGGATACCGGAGAGGCCGCCGGCCGAGATAACGCAGTTCTGCCGCCCGTCATAGGATAGACCGGTCAATGCCGAAACATGCGCCGCCGCGATTTCCCGCAACCGACTCTGTCCGACAAACGGCAGATAGCTGTTGTCGGCGTCTCGGGAAGCAGCTTGCCTCGTGCGCGCCACGGCTTCCGGATCCGGCGGAATATCAACATCCAGGTTTTCCAGCCGAAGGTAGTCGCGCTGAGATGTGTCCGCGACCTCACCCATCCGATCGACGCCGATTCCGGCAATATCGCGCAACCGCGCGGGGCGAATATGGACCATGGCGTTTCCTCGTATAATAGATTATCTATGATTTCATGAGGCAGACAATCACGCAATCCCTCCCCGATGACGATCGTTCGATCGCAGGCCAGATCACCCGTGCACTCGCCGGACGCATTATCTCCGGCGCTCTCGAACCGGGGACGCCCTTGCGGCAGGATCATATCGCAGAAGAATTTCGGTCCAGCCACGTGCCGGTACGGGAGGCCTTTCAACGGCTCGAAGCGCAAGGACTTGTCACCCGCGAACCACGAAAAGGTGTCAGGGTCACTGCCATCGAACCCGCTTCCGTATTCGAGATCACCGAGATGCGCGCGGCACTTGAGACCCTTGCACTACGTCATGCCGCACCTCGTATTACGACGACGACCATCGAGACTGCGGCACGCACTCTTGAAGCGGATGACGCCAGCGAAAACATCATGACGTGGGAAGCGGCGAACCAAGCCTTCCACCGCACCATTCTTCAGCCATGCGGGATGCCGCGCCTGCTGGAAAATATAGATCAACTCCAACGCATGAGCGCGCGTTTCCTGTTCGCCACATGGCAGAGGCTGGATTGGCAGCACCATTCGGACGAAGAACATCGGGCCATCATCATTGCCCTGAGCCGCCGTGACGTGGAGAAGGCGGAACGGATACTTCGGTTACATATCCTTCAGGCCGGTCAGGCGCTCGTGGCATATCTGACCAATCCTCAAAACAGCATGCCGAGAGAATCATGACCCGCTTACCTCCGCTCCACGCTCTTCGCGCGTTCTGGCTTGTCACGCGCGCTGGTGGCATCCGTGCTGCGGCCGAAGAAGCGGGGGTCGGCCACGCGGCCCTCACTCAGCAGATTCAGAGGCTGGAAGGCACGCTCGGCGTCCGGCTGTTTGATCGACGCTCTCGCTCCCTACGCTTGACGAAAGCGGCGGAAGACTATGCAGCAGAAGTGGACCGTGCATTTCAGGTGATCTCAGCAGCGACACATACTTTGACTCGGCGAAACGCATCCAATATCCTTCATATCGGCGCCTCATCCAGCATTGCCGTAAGACTCATTCTTCCTCATCTCGACGCATTCCGTGCCTTCTATCCTTCTATTACAGTACGAATGATTACCCCGACCACTCTGAATGAATTATCCGATGGAACAATTGATGGAGCATTTTTCTTCGAGATCGACGACAATATTAACGTTCGCCATGAATCCCTAATTAGCGAACAGATTATACTCATCGCGTCCCCATCTCTTTCAAAAGAGATATCAAAAATGAAATTCCGTATCCCGGAAGCTCAATGGCGCCTGCTAGTCGTCGACGCGCCGAGTTGGCGTAATGACTGGGAGCGCTTCTTTCGCACAGAATACAATATGGCTGCTCCGGCACTGCGCATTACGTGGCTATCGTCTCCACTGGCTGCACTTCAGGCTGCTGTCGACGGTTTAGGAATTGCCCTGATGTTTCCGTCGATCATGCGAGAGGAACTGAGCACCAATCGCATCAAAGTTCTACCCGGCTTTGGTTCGACTGCGCTCGTAAGACAGGTAAATTTCTATACTATGTCAGAGTTCCCGGAAACGAATTCCATGCGTACCTACCTGGATTGGTTGCGCCCCAGGCTCACATCGGACGCGATCGGTTAGAAAAACCAACCACGTGGACATATCTGCACCCTCGATCCGTCAGTCGTCAGCGCTTATGAATTACTCGAAACATGAGGCCGCCGTCAGACCCGGAACACTGTCGCTCATCTTCTACGATGGCTGCGCTCTGCATAATAAAGGAACGAGATATGTCTACAGCCTTTATCGGACTCGATTATATTATGGATATTGCCCATCCTTCCGGAAAAATATCCAGCTTCGCCGGACAAGTAGAGCAACGAGGAATCATTTCGAAAGCTAACCAAGCACTCGAGATGGCTAAAGCCAAACAATGGTTGAACATTCTCGTAAAGGTTGGATTTGGAAAAGGATATGTCGAGCAGCCCAAGAACTCTCTGTTGTTCGGCCAAGCTCATAAGTTCGGGGCGATCGAACTTGGTACAACCGGAACGAATTTCCATCCCGATTTACGCGTTGATCTTTCAGACATTATTGTCGAAAAGCCCAGGGTGAGCCCTTTCTACTGCACGAAACTTGAAGCCGTTCTCCGTTCAAATAAAATTAGTCGACTTATCGTAGCCGGCGTCAGCAGCACCTGGGCTGTGCAGAGCACGGTACGGGATGCACATGACCGTGACTATGATATACTTGTCCTTGAGGATGCCTGTGCAGCAGCGACCGAAGAGGAACATAAGACGTCCATGGGCGACCTCGGCGTGATATCGAGCATCATAAAAATCGAAAACGTATCTGCACTGTAGATTGTCAGATAACTGGGCAATCGAATGACAGAAAAATGAGTCCGCACGCCATGTCAAAACGAATAGATAAATCTTGGTTAGTTATGGACAGCATCGAAAATGCCGAACACAACAGATGTGTTGACCTATTTTCTCGTCCCGATGGCACATATGGTTTTGAGGAATTTCGTCGCGATCCAGAAGACGAAGGAGCGTGGACACCAATAAGTTATTATTCTGATGTCGCGTACACATCGAGAGAGATGGCACTCGCCGCTGCCAGAAAAAACGTAGGTTGGTTATACGAGCACGGCAAGAGAACATGAATAGTGTAGAAACTTCGATATTTCCTTCGCGCTGTGGCCCGCGGGATTCTATCCCAACCGATCGCTGAATGGTCGGCAATACGACAATGGTCTCTCCCGTCTGGTTTTTCCCTTGTGCTGGCCCTTCTCCTCGTTGTTCTTCATCCGCCAGCAGCGTTCCTTCTGGGCCCTATGATGGCAGCCATGAATAGAAGACTTGCCTTATATGCAAGGCGAGTCGAATCCTGATTCATATTCTATCGAATCCATTTCTTTTATTGCGAAAGCAACATAAGAAAGTGAACAATCCGACGTCGTGCGATTTATCCTAAACCATCATCACAAATAAATTTATTATTCCACGGTTTTTCAATGGTCGATTTTTTCGTTAATTTAAGACGACGTCTCATTCTCCGCGACAACATCATCATCGATTAGTTTCATCCATCATGCAATTGATGATTTCTCGCTGGTCCTGCCGTCACCCGCCGCCCACGCTGCGCACAACGAAAGACCAGGATGGGACATGACGCAGGATCGACACATCAAGCTCGGCTTGATCCTTCACGGAGTTGGGCGCACCTGGGATGATTGGCGCCACCCTGATCGCGATGTCCGCGCCAGCACGAATATCCGTTTCTACCGCCAGCAGGCGCAGACAGCGGAACGGGGGAAGTTCGATTTCCTCTTCGTTGCCGACAGCCTGTCGATCAACGAAAAATCCAGCCCTCATTACCTCAACCGCTTCGAACCGCTGACCATCCTCTCGGCGCTGGCAGCCTCGACGGAGCATATCGGCCTGGTGGGCACGCTGAGCGTCAGCTATTCCGAGCCTTTCAACGTGGCCCGACAATTCGCCTCGCTGGATCATATCAGCGGCGGCCGGGCGGGATGGAATGTCGTGACCTCCTGGCTGGGGGACACCGCCGCAAATTTCAGCCGCACCGCCCATCCGCCCCACCATGAACGCTACCGCATTGCCGCCGAGCATCTGGCCGTGGTGCAGGGGCTATGGGACAGTTGGGAAGACGATGCACTCGTCGGCGACAAGGAACACGGCATCTTTCTGGATCCCGCCAAGCTGCATCGCCTGGACCATGCCGGCCCGTATTTCCAGGTACGGGGCCCGCTGAATATCGGCCGGTCGCCCCAGGGGCAACCGGTCATCTTCCAGGCGGGGGCGTCGGAGGACGGGCGCGATTTCGCCGCTCGGCATGCCGAAGTCGTTTTTTGCGGCCCGCAGGACCTGGAGGAAGCCCAGACCTATTACCATGACGTCAAGGCACGGGCCGCGCGGCTGGGACGGGAAGTCGGCCAGCCCCTGATCCTGCCCGGGATCGCACCGATCGTAGGACGGACGGACGCGGATGCCGAACGGCTCTACCAGGAACTGGTCGGACTGACCTCATTGAACACCGGGCTTGGTTTCCTGTCGCGGGCGTTCAGCGACCATGATTTCCGCGCTTACGACCTGGACGGCCCATTTCCCGACGTTGCCGCGATCGGGCAACAGAGCAACCAGAGCGCCGCACAGCGCATCCTGGCACGCGTGCGGCGCGGCAATCTCTCCATCCGGCAGATCGCCAGGGAACTGGCGACCCCACGGGGCGATTTCGTCGGCGGTCCGCAGACTGTGGCCGACGCCCTGCAACGCTGGGTTGAACAGGGCGGTGCGGACGGTTTCAATCTGTTCGAAACTCTGCCTGGGCAGTTGGAAGCCTTCGTGGATCTAGTCGTCCCGATCCTTCAGGAACGCAAGCTGCTGCGCAGTGACTACGAACAGACGACTCTCCGCGGCAATCTCGGCCTGGCCTACCCGGTCAACCGTCACGCGGCGGACAAAGGGAAACAGGCCGGATGACCATGCAGGACGCGACTGGAACGGACACGGCCGAACTACCGGAACCCGTTGGCCCAAGCCGCAGGCATGTCCTTGGTGCCCTGGGTGTCGCATCCGGCCTGCTCTCCTCGTTGGGGCTGAACCGCCCTCGGGCATGGGCGGATACGCCGCTGCGGATCGGTGACCAGAAAGGCGGCGCGCGTTCGCTGCTGGAGGCGGCGGGGATGACGACCGATGGAGCCCTGCCCGTGCAATGGAGCCTGTTCGCCGGCGCGCCGATGCTGATCCAGGCGCTGGCCGCGAACGCCGTGGACGCCGGGGTGATTGGGGACGCGCCTCTTGTTTTCGCCCAGGCGGGCGGGGTGCCGGTGAAGGCGATTGCCGGTATCCAGACCGACGGCACGACCACCGCCATCGTCGTGGCGAAGAATAGCCCGCTTCGGAGCGTGCGCGACCTGAAGGGGAAGCGTGTGGCGACCCTGCGTGCCCAGACCGGCCATTACCTGACCCTGGCAGCCCTGCGCGCGGCGGGTATGAAGGATGACGACGTCGCGTTCGTCTTCATTCCGCCGGTTTCGGCCAAGCTGGCCCTGCAGAGCGGCGCCGTCGATGCCTGGGCCACCTGGGGGCCCTATATCTCGGACGCGAAGATCGCCGATGGCGCGCGCGAGATCGTCAATGGCGGCAAGCTGATGAGCGGCCTCAGCTACGTCGTGGCAACCGAAGCGGCGCTACGGAACAGACGGGACAACCTGACAGCGTATCTTCGCCGCTTTCGTGCCGCGCATCGGTGGATGCTGACGCATCAGGACGCCTATGCCGAGGTCTGGGGCCGCGATGTCGGCCTGCCCCTTCCCGTCGCCCGTGATGTCGTCAGGGGCCTGGTCGGTACCGTGGTGCCCCTTACCCCCGACATCATCGCCAAACAGCAGCAGGTCTCCGATTTCATGGCCGAGACCCGCATGGTCCCGCGCCGGCTCGATACCGCCGGCATCGTCGATTCCAGTTTCACCTTCCAACCCTGAACGGCATCCGCCCAATGTCTCCTCCCGGACGCTCCTTCGCCCTCGGCGCCTATCTGGCCGGCTCGGTCACCAACGGGATGCGTGGCGCGCACCGGACGAGGATGTCGACGCGGATATCGACTTCGCACGCTACCGCTCGTATGCCGATCTTCTGGAACAGGGGCGATTCGACAGCCTCTTCCTCTACGACAACGTCCTGCCGGCGCCTGATCCCGTCAGCCGTGGCCAACAGCCCGGGCCTGCCGCGCTGGGATACATTCACGCTTCTGGCGGCGCTGGCCGTCACGTCACGTCATATCGGCCTGATCGGCACGGCCAGCACGACCTTCAACGAGCCCTACAACCTTGCCCGGCGCATCGTCTCTCTGGACCGACTGAGCGGTGGGCGCGCGGGCTGGAACGTGGTGACCGCGACCGGCGGCGGCGAGAATTTCAACCTACCTTGCCATGTCGACCATGCAGGGATCAGCCTTTCCGTTTGTTTCCTATGTGTTTCCTGCGTGGGGATTTTGGGCAACAAAAAACCCGCCTTGTGGGGCGGGTTTTGTTGTGTCCTATCAAGGACTTGAACCGTGGTTGCGGGGGCAGGATTTGAACCTGCGGCCTTCAGGTTATGAGCCTGACGAGCTACCGGGCTGCTCCACCCCGCGGTGGTGTAGGTGGATTGGAAGACCTGGCGGCGACCGACTTTCCCGCGTCTTGAGACGCAGTATCATAGGCGCTGGGGCATTTCACGGCCGAGTTCGGGATGGGATCGGGTGGAGCTATCCCCGCCATGGCCACCAGGTCGTCCAGTCCACCCTGATGGGGTGTAGTGGGCGTGAGAGGTTGGTGCTGAGGTGTGTGTATTGAGTGTTGAGTGGATGATTGCTGTGCATGTGTGTTGCCTGCGTTTAAGCGGGCTGTGTGAGTGAGCCTATTGGGCGATTAGGACCAGTTAGCTGCACGCATTACTGCGCTTTCACATCTGGCCTATCGACGTGATGGTCTATCACGGCCCTCGGGGAGACCTGGTTTTGAGGTGGGTTTCTCGCTTAGATGCTTTCAGCGATTATCCCGTCCAGACTTAGCTACCCGGCTGTGCCGCTGGCGCGACAACCGGTGCACCAGAGGTCTGTTCATCCCGGTCCTCTCGTACTAGGGACAAATCCTCTCAAGTCTCCAACACCCACGGCAGATAGGGACCGAACTGTCTCACGACGTTCTAAACCCAGCTCACGTACCACTTTAATCGGCGAACAGCCGAACCCTTGGGACCTGCTCCAGCCCCAGGATGTGATGAGCCGACATCGAGGTGCCAAACCTCCCCGTCGATGTGGACTCTTGGGGGAGATCAGCCTGTTATCCCTAGAGTACCTTTTATCCGTTGAGCGATGGCCCTTCCACGCGGGACCACCGGATCACTATGGCCGACTTTCGTCTCTGATCGAGCTGTCACTCTCACAGTCAGGCGGGCTTATGCCATTGCACTCAACAGTCGATGTCCGACCGACCTGAGCCCACCATCGCGCGCCTCCGTTACACTTTGGGAGGCGACCGCCCCAGTCAAACTGCCCACCATGCAGGGTCCCGGACCAGGCTTACTGGTCTCGGTTAGACATCAGAAACAGTCAGGGTGGTATTTCAAGGATGGCTCCACCGGAACTGGCGCCCCGGGTTCTAAGCCTCCCACCTATCCTACACAGAATGTCTCTGATGCCACTGCAAAGCTGCAGTAAAGGTTCATAGGGTCTTTCCGTCTGACCGCGGGTACCCCGCATCTTCACGGGGAATTCAATTTCGCTGAGCCGATGCTGGAGACAGCGGGGAAGTCGTTACGCCATTCGTGCAGGTCGGAACTTACCCGACAAGGAATTTCGCTACCTTAGGACCGTTATAGTTACGGCCGCCGTTTACCGGGGCTTCAATTCAGTGCTTGCACACCTCCTCTTAACCTTCCGGCACCGGGCAGGCGTCAGGCCGTATACGTCGTCTCTCGACTTCGCACAGCCCTGTGTTTTTACTAAACAGTCGCTACCCCCTGGTCTGTGCCACCCACAAATGGTTGCCCAATCATGGGTCTCGCTTATCCCGAAGTTACGCGAGCAATTTGCCTAGTTCCTTCAGCATCGTTCTCTCAAGCGCCTTGGTATGCTCTACCAGTCCACCTGTGTCGGTTTCGGGTACGGTCTATTCGCTAGAGCTATTTCCTGGAATGCTCCAAAAGCCAGCCCAATCCGTTAAGGACTGACAACATATCGCATTCGTCACTTCTAGCAGGCCCAGGAATATTCACCTGGTTTCCATCGACTACGGCTTTCGCCCTCGCCTTAGGGGCCGGCTCACCCTGCGCGGATTAACCTTGCGCAGGAACCCTTGGACTTTCGGCGACAGTGTTTCTCGCACTGTTTGTCGCTACTCATGTCAGCATTCGCACTTCCGATATCTCCAGAGAGGGTCACCCCGTCTCCTTCTCAGACCTACGGAACGCTCCGCTACCGCGCATACAAAGTATGCACCCACAGCTTCGGCACGTGGCTTGAGCCCCGTTACATTTTCGGCGCAGGGTTTCTATTAGACCAGTGAGCTATTACGCTTTCTTTAAAGGATGGCTGCTTCTAAGCCAACCTCCTGGTTGTTTTGGAATCCCCACATCCTTTCCCACTTAGCCACGATTTGGGGGCCTTAGCTGGTGGTCTGGGCTGTTTCCCTCTCGACGATGGACCTTAGCACCCACCGTCTGTCTGCCAGGCTAAACTTCCGGGTATTCGGAGTTTGGTTAGGTTTGGTAAGGCTTTGGGCCCCCCTAGCCCATCCAGTGCTCTACCCCCCGGGGTCAACACCTGACGATCTACCTCAATAGATTTCGCGGAGAACCAGCTATCTCCGAGTTTGATTGGCCTTTCACCCCTAGCCACAGCTCATCCCCGACTTTTTCAACAGGCGTGGGTTCGGCCCTCCAGTGCGTGTTACCGCACCTTCAGCCTGGCCATGGCTAGATCACTCGGTTTCGGG